>SYBY01000067.1 GCA_005788585.1 Actinomycetota bacterium
AGCCACTGAGAGCGCGGCGGAGGCCCGTGCGGCGGGGAAGCCCGGCATCCCGCCCGCCATCGAGATCAGCCACGTCTCGAAGACGTTCCGCCTCCCCAAGCAGCGTTACAGCACCCTGAAAGAGCGGGTGCTGCATCCGCTCGCATCCGCGGAGTTCGACGAGCTCAAGGCCGTGCAGGACGCCAGCGTGGAGATCGGCCAGGGCGAGTTCTTCGGGATCGTCGGCCGTAACGGCTCGGGCAAGAGCACGCTGCTGAAGTGCCTCGCGGGGATCTACGACCCCGACGAGGGCGACGTGAAGATCCGCGGCAGGCTGTCGCCCTTCATCGAGCTGGGTGTCGGGTTCAACCCGGACCTCACGGCCCGGGACAACGTCCTGATCAACGCCATCATGCTCGGCCTCACGCGCAAGGAGGCAAAGCGGCGCTTCGACTCGATCATCGACTTCGGGGAGCTGCACGACTTCCTCGACATGAAGCTGAAGAACTACTCGTCGGGCATGCGCGTGCGCCTGGCGTTCAGCGTCGCCGTGCAGGTCGACGCGGACATCCTGCTCATCGACGAGGTGCTCGCCGTCGGCGATGCCGCCTTCCAGCAGAAGTGCTACGAGCAGTTTCAAAAGATGCACGATGAGGGCCGCACGATCGTCCTCGTCACGCACGACATGTCGGCGATCGAGCGCTTCTGCGACCGCGCGATGCTGCTCGAGCACGGCAAGGTCGTCGATCTCGGGAACCCTGCCGATGTCGCGCGCCAGTACAACGAGCTGAACTTTGGCCGGCCGGAGCTGGTGTCCGACAGCGAGACGCTCACTGGCCCGTCGGGCGCCCGCGGCGGGGTGAACATCCGGCGGGCCTGGTTCGAGAACCAGTTCGGCGAGCAGGTCATCACGCTGGAATCGGGCCAGCGCTGCCGCGCCTGCCTCGAGATCGCTTTTGACCGCGACGTCGAGAATCCCATCTTCCAGGTCATCTTCCGCAACGAGTCCGGCGCCGTCATCGTCACGCTCGACACCGGGTGGCGGCACGGGCTCACCGGCACGTTCCACGCAGGCGAGACCGTGAAGGTCGTCTTTCAGTTTGACTCCCACCTCGCGCCCAGCCGCTACGCACTGAGCGCCGTCGTCTCCGAGCACGATCGCGCGGAGATCATGACGATTCACGAGGTCGCGTCGCTGATGATCCACAGCACCGTCATCTCGGGTGGCGTGGTCGACCCGCCGCACGAGATCGAGATCACCCGCACATGACCGGCCTCCCCGCACAGCTTCGACGGTCGCTGCAGCGGCCGCAGATCGTCGGCGACGATCTGCAGCGCTTCTGGAACCTCACGCTGACCCTCGCGGTCACCGAGTTCCGGGTGAAGTACTTCGGCTCGGTCCTCGGCTACCTCTGGTCGCTCATGCGCCCGCTGATGCTCTTCGGCGTCCTGTACTTCGTCTTCACCGAGGTTGCCGACCTCGGCGCCGACGTCCAGTTCTACGGCGTCTACCTGCTGACCTCGATCGTCCTCTGGACGTTCTTCACCGAGACGACGACCGCGTCGCTGCTGTGCCTCGTCGCACGAGAGGACCTGCTGCGCAAGATGCGCTTCCCGCGGCTGGCGGTCCCGCTCTCCGTGGCGTTGACGTCACTCTTCAACCTGGGCGTCAACTTCGTCGCGGTGTTCGCGTTTGCCATCCTCGCCGGCGTGACGCCGCACTGGGGCTGGTTGGCGATGCCGTTCCTCGTCTTGTTGCTCGCGATCCTGGCCACCGGCCTCGGCATGCTGCTCGCGCCGCTGTACGTCCGTTATCGCGACGTGCAGCCGATCTGGGAGGTCGTCGTGCAGATCGGCTTCTACGCGTCGCCAATCCTGTACGTCGCGGCGATCTGGCCCGAGTCGATCCGTACTCTCCTGCAGCTCAGCCCGGTCGCCTCGATCCTGACCGAGATGCGGTACCTGTTCCTCGATCCATCGGCACCGACGACAGCCGAGGTCCTCGGCTCGACCTGGCTGCTGCTCATACCCGTGGCGATCATCTTCGGCACGTTCATCCTTGGCGCGTGGTATTTCCAGCGTGAGGCTCCGCGCATCGCCGAGGCACTCTGATCGCATGTCGACTCCGACGAACCTCTCCACCGAGCAGCAGTTGCGCGCCCGCGTCGCCGAGCTCGAGGCCGAACTCGCCGAGCAGGCTGCACGCACCGAAGCAGCGGTCGCGGCGGCCCAGCGCCGCTCGTACTGGCCCGACCTGCTGCAGCTCGACTTCGACGCGATCATGGCCCACCCGCTGCTGCGCTTCGCCGTCCTCATCCCGCTGAAGGTGCGCGGCGCAGGCCGGCGGCTGCGCTGGTACGCGCAGCGGGCCCGCGGCGGATGAGCCGCACGGTTTCGGTCATCGTCCCCGTGCGCGACGGCGCGCGGTACCTGCGTGAACTGCTGGACGCGGTCGCCGCCGAGCCGGCCGACGAGATCCTCATCGTGGACTCGGGCTCCCGCGACGGGTCGGTCGACATCGCCTGGGCCGCTGGCGCGCGGGTGCTGGAGATCGACCCGGCGGACTTCGGCCACGGCCGCACGCGAAACCTCGCCGCATCGGAGGCCTCCGGCGACGTCCTCGCGTTCCTCACCCAGGACGCGACGCCCGCCGCCGGCTGGCTCTCGGCCCATCTCGAGGCCCTGGACCTCGATCCGCGTGTCGGCGTGAGCTTTGGACCGCACCTGCCTCGGCCGGACACGTCGCCGATGATCGCGCGCGAGCTCACGGAGTTCTTCGGCTCGTTCTCCCCCGACGGCGTTCCCGTGCTCCAGGGACCGGGCGACGAGCCGTTCCTCTCCAACGTCAACGCCTGCTACCGGCGGACGTGCTGGGAGGAGATCCGCTTCCGCGATGTCGCCTACAGCGAGGACCAAGCCTTCGGCCGCGACGCGCTGGAGGCCGGGTGGCTGAAGGTCTACCACCCGGGCGCCGGCGTGCTCCACGCACACGACTACGGCCCGGTGGAGTTCGCGCGCCGGTACTTCGACGAGTACCGCGGGCTGCGGGAGACGACGGGGCACGTCGAGCCGGTGGCACCGCGGGAGTCGCTCAGCTACGTCAAGGTCCAGGTCGCCGGCGACCGCGCGTGGATGGCCTCGCAGGGACTGTCAGGAGCGGATGCCGCACGCTGGACCGCTCGCTCGGTTGTCCACCACGGCGGCCGACGGGTCTTCAGCGCACTCGGCTCGCGTGCGGACCGGCTGCCGCCTGCTGTGCGCGGCGCAATCTCGCTCGAAGGACGGACCGATGGCGGTGGCGGTGATCACGACGGTGTAGCCGTAGAGGCGACGCCGGAGCCATCGGGCCGCATCATCCCGCCCAAGCATGACGCCCACCCGCTCGACGCGACGCTCCGCGTCCTGCGCGACGGACCGGCGCCCCTGCTGCCGGTGACCGCTGACGCGGCAGAACGCGAGCGCCTGCGGATCGCCGTCATCATCCCCCACTTCCGCGAGGGCAGCGGTGGGCACCGCACGATCTGCACCCTGGTGCGCGGGCTGGAGGCGCGTGGCCACGTGGTCTCACTGTGGCTGCACGACCCGGCGGGCATCCACGCCGGCGACGCCGACTCGGTCGTACGCTCGCACGTCGACTCGTGGTTCGGCCCTGTCGCCGCACCGGTCTACAAGGGCTTCTCCCAATGGCACGGCGCCGATGTCGTCGTGGCGACGGGCTGGCAGACCGTGCACCCAGCGCTGCTACTCGACCAGGTCCGTGCGCGCGCGTACCTGGTGCAGGATCACGAGCCGGAGTTCTACGCGACGTCTGCAGACCGGATGTTCGCCGAAGACACCTATCACCGTGGGCTATACGTGATCGCGGCGTCGCCGTGGCTGCGGGACCTGGTGCGCGACCAGTACGGCGCTGATGGCACCGCCTTCGAGCTAGGCGTCGACCACACGATCTACGGAGCCGACGAAGCGATCCCCCGCCGCGACGACACCGTTGTCTTTTACGGCCGCGGCGCCACCCCGCGCCGAGCGACGGAACTGGGCTGGCTCGCGCTCGCCGAACTGCGCCAACGCCGACCTAACGTACGGATCGTCGCTTACGGCGACAGCGCCCCGAACTGGGAACAGCCGTTCCCGTACGAATTCCTCGGCGTTGTCACGCCCGTGGAGCTTGCGGCGCTCTACCGCCGTGCGACCGCCGGCTTGGTGCTGTCGCTGACGAACTACTCGCTCATCCCGCAGGAGATGATGGCCTGCGGCCTGCCGCTGGTCGACCTGCGCGGCGGGTGCTCCGAGACGATGTTCGGCGAGGACGGCCCGGTGGAACTGGCGGACGCGGATCCGGTCGCGCTTGCCAACGCGCTGGAGCGGCTTCTCGACGACCCAGCGGAGTGGTCGCGCCGCTCGACGGCCGGCCTGTCGTGGGCCGCCGAGCGGACGTGGGACGCGGCGGTCGACGCCGTCGAGCACGGACTGCGCGAGAGCCTGCGCGTCCGTGCCCGAAATGCCGCTTAGCGGACCCGTTTCGTCTGTGCCTTGCTGACGACACCGACGAACGGGTAGCCGGCCTCGCTGGGTACCCGCACGCGGAACTTCAGCTTGCTGCCGGGACGTACGACGCGGAGGCGGTACCGCCCCTTGAAGCGGCCCTTCTTGTCGGTGCGACGCAGCGCGAAGGTCTGCCAGGACGGTCCGGCCTTGCCCTGGATGGCGATGATCTTGCCGCCCTTGGGGATGTTCCCGCCGGCAACTCTGCCGGAGTACCGGACAAGACCCCAGTTGGAGATCCGGACCTTCAGCGAGACCTTCGCCTTGACCCGGAGGGTCAGCGACTTCGCGATCCCCGGCCCGCAGAGGCGGATCGTTCCGTTGCCGTGACGGGCGCGGAACCGCTCGGTGAAGCTGCCGCGCGCCGACGTGCGGAGCGAGCCGAGTGCGGTGACCTTGGAGCCGCGGACATGGAAGACGTCGATCTCCGTGTTGGCGGGTGCGCGGCCCTTCACGCTGAACCGCTGGCCGTGGCTGACGGTCAGGCGCGACGCTTCGTTCTTGGCGAAGCGTGCGGTCAGGCCGGAGCCGACACAGGCTGCCCCGCCACCAATGCCCCCGGCTGCGCCAGCGGCGCCCCCTCCAGTGGCGTCGCCGGAACCCGGATTCGTGCCAGGCGTATTCCGGACGACGAACTCCGGATTGGACCAAACCGTTGTGCGGTTCCCAGAGGCATCCTCCACGTAGACCTTGACGTTGTGAGTGCCGTCGCTGAGCGTGCGGGTGTCCAGCGAGGTGTCGTGCTGGATGCTCTTACGGCACGGCTCGCGATAGAGGAATTCGTACGGAGTGTTGGGGTCAACGCCTGCGTCGGCACAGCGGCCGTCGTTGGAGTCGACGACTGCCGTACGGAGTACGCGCCCGTTGACCTCCACGAGCGTGCGAAACACACCCGAAGCAGCGTCTGTGGCGGTGAACGACAGAAGCTCGGTCCCGCTGTGGGTGGAGGCAGCCGTCAGACGTCCACCAACCCCGGACGTCAGCGGCGCTTCCGGGTCACGAAGTGTGAACTCAGCAGCGTGGACTCGTGCGACGGCCATCACGCCTTCCCGCGGCATGCAGTACTGGCCGGTCGTCCCGCCACAACCGGCATTGATGTACCAGTGAGCAACCGCACCCAGCGGACGGGTGTCCTCCACCAGCAGGTTGGCCCCTGCCAGTGCAGGCCCGCTCGTACCGAGCCCAGAACATCCATAGGCCGCTGGGCAGTAGTCAACGACGTAGCTTCCGGTTGCCGTGTTAACCGGCCTGGCGCTAAAGACGAATGGCGTCGCGGCTGGCTCTCCTGCGCTCATCACTGCCGCACTCCGCCACACGCGGTAGCCAGCAATTGAAGTGCCAGGAGGAGCTGACCATCCCCACGTTACGATGCCGGTATTGGCTGGCTGGGCGTGGGCGCGGCTGACTTCCGCGACAAGCGGGCCTCCGTTCGGGCACGAATTCGAGGGGTCGCTAAACACAGCCTCCCCCCGCGAGGCCGACCACCCATCGGTCGGTGCAGGCATCCCCGCGGGCGTCATGCACGAGTACACCCGGTACTCGCCCGCGAGCGCGGAGTCGGTCGCAACATGGATGAGCAGGGCTGCAGCGCCGATCGCGGATAGTGCCCGCGCAGTCATGGGACGTGACAACGTGAATCCTCTCTTGGAGACATGTATCTGTCCCCTCTAGGCACCAGCGGCTCGAAACTCGCCCCCCCAAACGACCGCCACTCATGCCAACCTGAGCGCGCAGAAGATACCGGCTTCCTGCATTAGGTGAAGACTCCCGAAAGGTAGGTCAGGCGTCCGCCATATGCGAGGCCCGCGATACCTACGATTACCGCCACCGCGGCGGGGCGCTGCCAACGCAGGGGAAGGCCAATGAGTGCGCCGGCTGCAAGGGCTGCCAACGGAGCCGCTGCAGTGAAGAGGTAACGGCCCTGTTCTCCTGGGACCGACCGCGGAGTTGGCGTGTAGTACGCGAAGGAGATCGCAACGATGACCGTGATCGGGACAGCAAGCAGGAACCCAAGTTCCCAGTTCCAGGCACTGAATCGAGCGCGCGCTCTCCACAGGGCAACGATGCCCGTCGCCAGTAGCAGAGCGAGACTCACGAGGATCGCCGTGAACAAGACCTTGGGTAACAGGAACGAGTACCAGCCAAACGCGCCCCAGCCCCGGACGATGTAGATGTCGTAGAGCGGCCACGACATCAGGTAGTGCTCCTGCATGAAGGGCAGTCTCGGAAGTGCGACTTGCCAGGCGTAGGAGATCTTGCCTCCCAGCGACCCGAACATGCTGACGCCAACAGCGCCTTCACCGCCCGCAGGGCCAGGCGCTCCATCCGCAACGGTCATGCTCAGCAACGCGCGCAGGGCCACACTCGCGAGCACGAAAGCGCCGCCGATCGTTGCAGCCGCCTTCGTGGCCGGTAGGAGCTCGCGATGCCGCCATACGTAACCTGCAACTACCAACAGCGCAGGAGGGAAGAGAGCGAGACCGGTGGCCTTCAGCAGTGGTGTAACAGCGAGCGCGACGCCGAAGCCCACGAGGACCCAAGGCGTCGGTCGACGCAACGTTCGGACGCCGAAGTAGGCGATGAGCGCCGCTCCCGCATTGACCCCCATATCGTTGTTCACCGCTCCGGCTATGAACGAGAACATCGGATGGAGCGCGACCAGTAGGCCCGCGAGAAGCGCGAGCTCAGGGCGCCCAGGCAGCAGCTCGCGAACGATCCCAAAAGCGCTGAGCGCAACAACTACCGCCAGTAGCGCCGACAACAGTCGCGCGAGCGTCAGTTGGGCGAAGATGTCGTCGCCTCCGGCGAAGTACCCGGGTAATAGCAGCGAGTAGTACGCGGGAAGGTGCAGCCGTGTAGCCTCCGCGTACCCGCCGCCGTTATCGAGTGGATCCTGTCCAGCGATCTCGTCGTAGCGCTGGCGAGCGCTGTCGGTCCATGGCGGCCTTTGATCTGACCCACCGATGCGCGTTGGGTGGCGGAGCGCCTCCAGTGCGTAAGCGTGGCCGGTCGAGTACGCGCCCTGGGCAGTGGGAGACGAATCCGGGCGTGTCTGTCGCTCAGCGACAGACTGGAGGTAAGCGAAGTGCTCGGACTCGTCAGGGCTGTCGAATGGCAGTGTAGTCACGGCCCACGACGCAGCACTCATGAACGCGACCGCCGACAGCAGCGCCACCGCTCGACGCCCGTCGAGCCCTGCAATGACACCGACGACACTCGCGGCCAGGGCCGCGGGGAGGAGCACGAGCATCACGAACCACAGCACTGCTGGCGCAATGAACCCAGGCCGGAACAGAGCAGCTCGTTCCATCACCTCCGGCCACTGGTCGACGAGGCTCTTCCGAGCGCCCTCCTCCGGAAGGAACAGCATCGACAGCCTCGCCTCGAGCCGTTCGCCGTCCAACCGAAGCGCCCGGTCGTTGCTCTGGAGCCGATCAGCACCGGCAATCGCGACATCGCCGCCACGCGCTCGCAGGCAGACCGTCGCCGTAGTCGCGTTCAGCACTGGCTCGAACCAAGCTGTGAGTGCTTCGAATGCTGCGACGTCAACGGTGCTTGCTCGAGTCGTCCCCTCAGGGCTGTCGAGGGTGACGCGCACAGAGGCGGGACCCTCTGTCGGGGCCATGGCGAAGCGGACCCCGGCAGTTCCAGGCGGAACCTCGACGTCGTAGGCGCACAGCCGATCGCCCTGCGGGATCGTCGCGATAAGGCTCAGCGGCCGTACCCCGTTCCCCCCTGTGACGTATTCCCGTGGCTTCACCACGTAGGCGACAAGCAGCGCCAAGGCGACAACACCAGCGACGAGCCCCGTGAGGACCGTCGCGTTGGTTGCGACGTACTGGAGCCTCCTCACGCCACCACCTCCACCCAATCCAACGGCCGCGCACACAGCTCTCGCCAGTCAGCAGCAGCCACCGCCCGCACGCTCACTGCCGGCGATTCGCCCACCAGGTACACCAACCCCAGCGGCCTGAACAAGCCACCGCTCCCCGGAGCAAGCCCCGCGCCACGACGCTCAACCGTCACCGTGTGCGGACCAGCCGCCAACTCCACCTCCCCAACCTGTTCGGCAACCCGCCGCCCAGCCAGCCGATTCCGGAGCACACCCACGGTCTCTCCATCGATCTCCACCGCGGTCGCCCGGCCGATGCTGCCCTCCAGCCATACGCCGTACCGCCCGGCCGCCGGGACTTGAAGGGAAGCGCTCGCCGAGCCGCCGCCCGCAGGAAGCGTCAGTACCGGATCGTCACGGTCTCGCCGCCAGCCGGAGGGCCTGTCATCGCGAGCCGGGTTGACGGTCAACGCCTGCGGCGCCTCGGCGACCACAATTCTCCCGCCCGACTGCCGAGCGTTGCGGGCGACCTCGCGAGCCTGATCACACGACATCACCGACGACGGGCTCCGCGGGCCGTCGCCCAGAGGAATCCGTCCCAGAAGAGACGCTGGGTCGCCGGTGCGCCGCCAGACGTCGTAGTGCTCGGTCCCGCCCGCGCGCTCATACAAAGACGACGGCCGCGACCCGATCGGGCCGCGCCGGGTGATCAGCACCGGGTAGCCCGCCAAGTTCTCCGGTGTCATGCCGTCGAGGTCAGCAGCCGCCGCGCGCTGCGTCCGGTCCGTGTCGCCCGGCGACGTCACCACCAACGGCCCCCGCTCGGGCCGGGCCTCCCGCAGGAAGTACGGGCCGAACTCCTCGAACTCCGACACGAGCACCGGGCCCTCGCCCGCCAGTTCGTCGCCGAGCTCCGCGAGCTCGGCCAGGCGGTCCTGCGGCGCGATCGACGAGCTTCGGTAGATGAGGACATTCGAAGCCAGAACCCCGAGCAGCACAGCAGCCGCTCCGGTCAACGCGACGGCGCGGTGACGATCGAGGTGCCCGGTGATGCCGAGCATCGCGATCGTCAGGATCGCCGGCGAGACGATCACCAGCGCCTTCGCGTCCGCCCACAGGGAACCGCGGGCCAACACGAAGATCGCCCCGAGTACCATCGTCGCGCCGTACAGCAGCGGGACCCATGCGCGCCGGCCGATGCACCATGCGACACCGAAGCCCGCGGCGATCAGGACCGCGACCTCGCCGATCCGCGTCGCGATCAGCAGCGTGCCCGTCGGAGGCGTCCGGAAGTCGCCCGTCAGCCACACGCCGAGCGACTGGTCCAAAGCCAGCGCGCGCAGCAGGTTCCCTGCCTCGCCCGCCGTCGCGACCGACGTCGCCACACTCGTCGCGGTGCTCAGCAGCACCAGCGACTGGGACGCCAGGACCGCGCCGACCAGCACCACAATGGCCGTCGGGCCCGCCAGCTCTCGCGACGACCGGCCCGCGAGCGCGGCCAGCACCAGGAAGCCGAGCACCAACGGACCCGCCCACAGCACCGCAGATGGGCCCAGCGCGCCCACCGCAGCAGCGGCAGCCACCGTGACCGGGACCGCCGCGCGCCACTCCGCACCGGCAGCTGCAGCCGCCGGAATCGTCGCCGCCAGCGTTGCCAGCATCACGCTGACCACGACCTCCTTGATGCTGCCCTGCATCACGAAGGCCACCAGCAGCGCGGGCTGCGCGGCGACGACCGCCACCAACGCCGCCTTGCGCGCCGAGCCCAACACCGGCTGCGCGAGCCCGGCGATCGCCAGGGTCAGCAGCACCAGCATCACGCTGAGGAACGGCTGGAACAGCCACGCCAGGTCAGTGGGAACGAGGCGCGCGAGTGCGCCGAGCGCCGTCGCGCCGCCCGCCGGATAGGCGTTGTCGTCGTAGTAACTCTGGAACGCGAAGGCGTACGCCGACGGCGGCAGGCTCGACGCGTCGCGGGCGCGCTCGGGCATCTCCTGCGCACCGGCCAGGTGCAGTGCCGTGTCGCCCAGCACGGTGTACCCGGCGAAGCTCGGCGAGCCCGTCGCCAGCACCGGCATGCTCACCACGAGGAAGACGACCAGCGCGGCGGCGCCCGCCCACTTCGCCTCCCGTAGTTCCACCACGCGCGTGCGGCCGAGGACCAAGCCTGCAACGGACGCGGCAACCACCACCCAGACCGTCGACGGCGCCGTCGCAGACGAGATCGTCGTCAGCTGCGTAAGACACACCAACGCCGCCCCGCCCACCGGCAGCACCAGGACGGGCGCGAGCACCCGGCCGCTGAGCCAGTCCACCAGCAGCCCGAGCCCGAGGCATGCCACGAGGGCCACCAGCGGGAAGACGATCCAGGAGAGGAACACGACGGGCTATCCGCTGGCCGCGCGGGCCACGGGGTCTACGTGCGTCGCAGCCCGAGGATGCTCAACAGGAACGATGCGAAGAACACCTGGGTCCCGATGATCACCAGTGTCGCGGCGAGCACGGCCAGGCGCTCCTCGGAGAGCTGACCGAAGCCGCGCTCGATCCACGTCCCGATGATCCACGCGGCGAGGATGAACCCGAGGCCCGCGATCGCGATGCCGAGCGTGAGCCCGTGCTCCAGGCGGAAACGCTCACGCATGCGGTCGAACCACGGGTCCTTGTCGTTCATGAAGTACGCGCCGTACGCGTGGGCACACAGCCCCATGGACACGACCTGCGTGCCGACGATCATCAGCAGCGAGCCCGCGACCATGGAGTGCAGCTGCCACTCGCGGCCGAACACCGGGACCTCGAACACGGAGATCAGCGCCACGACGACGCCGAGCGCCAGGAGCGTGAGCCCCGGGATGACGAACAGGTGCGTCGGGCTGTGGACCAGCAGGAAGCGCAGGTGCCGCCAGCCGTCACGGAAGCTCGAGAGCTTCGACTCGCCGGCCCGCGGGTGGTACTCGATGGGGAACTCGCGGATATCGAGGTTCTCCTTGCTCGCCCGGATGACCATCTCCGAGGCGAACTCCATGCCGGTCGTCCGCAGGTCGAGCTGCGGGAGGACATCGCGGCGCAACGCACGCATGCCGCAGTGCGCGTCGCGGATGCCGGTGCGGAAGAAGAGGTTGAGGATGCCGCTGAGGATCGGGTTGCCGACGTAGCGGTGCAGCCACGGCATCGCACCCGGCTGGATGTTGTCCATCCGGTCGCCCATGACGAGCTGCGCGCCGTCGTCGAGCTGGGCGACGAACCGGGGGATCTCGGCGAAGTCGTACGTGAGGTCGGCGTCCAGCATCACGATGTACTCGCCGCGGGCGGCGGCGAAGCCCGCGAGGTACGCGCTGCCGTAGCCGCGGCGCGGTTCGTGGATGACGCGGGCGCCCGCGGCGGCGGCGCGCTCGGCGCTGCGGTCGTCCGACGCGTTGTCGGCCACGATGACCTCGCCGGACAGCCCGGCGTCGTCGAGGGCGGTCAGCGCGCGGCTGACGCATTCCTCGATGTGCTCTTCCTCGTTCAGGCAGGGAATGACCACCGAGACTCGCGGAGTCGGCGTGCCAGCTTCACGGAGGCTCTCCGCAATGCCCGGTTCCTGGTGCGTGGTGCTCACGGAAGACGGTGCGTGGTTCGGGTCTCGGCCCTCATGGCCAGTCCCGGTGCTTCAACGGCCGCGGACGCAGAAAGTCGCGGCGTACTGTCGTCGAGGCTATCGGATCGGTCCGAGGGATAGCCTGCCCGCGCGTGAGCCCGCCCGACCGCCCGCTGCGCATCTGCCTGGTCTACGACTGCCTGTACCCGTGGACCGTGGGGGGCGCCGAGCACTGGTACCGCCAGTTCGCCGAGGGTCTCGCCGCCGCCGGGCACGAGGTCACGTACCTGACGCGGAGGCAGTGGGGCAAGGATGACGCGCCGGCGCTCCCGGGCATCAACGTCATCGCTGTCTCCAAGCGCGAGCCGCTGTACACCGACGACGGACGGCGGCGCATCATGGAGGCCGTCCGGTTCGGCGCCGGCGTGCTGCGCCACCTGCGCCGGAACCCAGGCCGCTACGACGTGGTGCACACCGCCGCGTTCCCCTACTTCAGCCTGCTCGCCGCCCGGGTCGCCGCCCGCAACGACGACTTCCGCCTCGTCGTGGACTGGCACGAGGTGTGGACGCTCGGCTACTGGCAGGAGTACCTCGGCCCGCTCGGCGGCCACGTTGGCTACCGCATCCAGCGCGCGTGCATCCGGGTCCCGCAGCACGCCAACTGCTACGCCCAGCTCCACGTCGAACGGCTTCGAGACGAAGGGCTGCAGGGGCCGATCCGGCTCATCGAGGGGATGTACACCGGCGACATGGATCCCAAGCCCGTGCGCGATGCCGACCCGCTCGTGATCTTCGCCGGGCGGCACATCCCCGAGAAGCGCGTGCCCGCGCTGGTGCCCGCGCTGGTCGAGGCGCGCAAGCACCTGCCCGACCTCCAGGGACTCATCTTCGGCGACGGGCCCGAGCGGCTGGAGGTGCGCCGGCAGATCGCCGAGCACCACGCGGCTGAGTGGCTGTCCGCGCCCGGGTTCGTCGAGTCCGCAGTGCTCGACAGCGCCATGGGTCGCGCGATCTGCGTCGTCCTCCCGTCGCGGCGCGAGGGCTACGGGATGATCGTCATCGAGGCCGCCGCGTACGGGACACCGAGCGTCGTCGTCGACGACCCCGACAACGCCGCGACCGAGCGCATCGAGGAGGGTGTCAACGGCTTCATCGCCCCGTCGGTCGAACCGGCGGACCTGGCGGCGGCGATCGTCCGGATCGCGCAGGAGGGTCGTCCGCTGCGCGATCGAACGTCCGCGTGGTTCACCGAGCACGCGGCGTCGCTGTCGCTCGAGGGCTCGATGCAGCAGCTGCTCGACGACTACGCCGAGAGCGCGCGGCGGTAGCTCGCCAGGCAGCCCTCGGCGGTCGCGCGCCAGGTGAAGCGCGCGGACTGCTCGTGGCCGCGGCGGATGAGGTCGGCGGCCAGCTCGGGCTCGGCCAGCACCCGGCCGATCGCCGCGGCGATGGCGGCGGGATCCTCCGGATCGGCCAGCAGCGCGGCGTCGCCCGCCACCTCGGCCAGGGATGACCGGGCGCTGCAGACGACAGGCACGCCGCGCATCATCGCCTCGAGCACCGGCAGCCCAAATCCCTCGTAGAGCGAAGGGAACGCGACGCACGCTGCGGCGGCCAGGAGACCCTCCAGTGCGGCGTCCTCCATCCAGCCGAGGAAGAGCACGTCGCCGGTGATCTGCAGCCGCGCGGCCTCAGCACGCAGCTCGGCTTCGTGCTCGGTGGCGTAGCCCGGCAGCACCAGCAACGGGCGCGGTGCGGCCAGCAACGCGTGGGCCTGCAACAGACGGATGAGGTTCTTGTGCGGGCGCTTCGCCGACGTGCTGACCACGAGCGGGCGGTCACCCAGGTGCAGGCGGGCGCGCAGGTCGGCCTCAGGCTCGGGCGCCGACCGCGGCGGCCGGGCCGCGAGGGGCACGACGTCGACCCGGTCGGCAGGGATCTTCAGCAGCTCGACGATGTCGTCACGCGTGGCCTGCGAGTCGGCGATCACGCGGTCCGACCGGCGTGCCGCCAGCGGGACCAGCGCCTTCATCCCCATCGCCCGCAGGCCGAAGTGCGCCTCGGGGAAGTGCTTGTAGATGAGGTCGTGGATCGTCACGACCCGCTTGAAGCCACCACGCGCCGGGCCGGTGCTGCCGAGCGAGTGGACGAGGTCGCACCCCACGCCGCCGGCCAGCCGCGGCAGCAGGAGCTGTTCGCCGCGGACCCACTGCACACGGTTGCGTGCCTGGACCGGCACGACCACGTGCTCCATGGCGTCGTGCCACGGCCCGTCCGCCACGGCGGCCTCCTCGTTGACGAACGCGGTGAAGCGCACGTCGGGCGCGGCGGCGACGAGCTCGGGCAGCAGCTCACGCGCCGCGACCTCCATGCCGCCGGTGTCCCCCGGAACGAGGAAGACGAGATTCAGGCCGATGTGCATCAGGGAAGTCAGGCGCGCAGCGCGCGGTCGTAAGCGTCGAGCGTGGCCTGCGCCGCCGCCTCCCACGTGAACCGCGCCGCCCAGGCAGGCCCCGCGGTGCGGATCCGGTCGCCGTCGAGCAGCGCGCCGGAGACGGCCGCCGCAGCCGACGCGGGATCGTAGGGATCGAACAGGTGGACCGCGTCGCCGCCGATCTCCCTCAGCACCGGAATCGACGAGCACGCGACGGGCAGCCCGCGGTCGAGCGCCTCGATGACCGGCAGGCCGAAGCCCTCACCGAGCGTCGGGAAGCCGAACGCGTCGGCCACCCGGAAGAGCGCCTCGAGATCGGCGTCGGGGACGTAGTCGATGAACCGCACGCGGCCAGTGACGCCGAGCGATGCGGCCAACTCGCGCAGCTCGCGGTCGTAGGGCTCGGGATGGCCGACGAGCGCGAGCACCACGTCGTCGGGCAGCGACGGCAGCGCGCGGACGAGCAGCCCCTGGTTCTTGTGCGGGCGCTTGGCGCCGACGCACAGGACGACGCGCCGGCCGGCAAGAGCGTGCTCCGCCGTGACCCGCTCGATCGGGAGACCCTCGGCGGACGGCGCAGGGCGGCGCCCGTGGTGGGCGACGACGAACTGCGCGGGGTCCAGCCCGAGCGTCGCGCACACGTCGTCCCGGGCGGCGGCGGTGCCCGAGAGCAGCGCATCGGCGTCCCGGGCGGCGCCCGCGACGATCGCCTTCATGCCCACGGTCGTCGCCGGCCCAAAGGTCTTCTGGTGCATGAACGTGACGTCGTGCAGCGTCACGACGTGTCGCACCCCGGGCGTCCACACGGGCCCGATGCTCGCGAGGCTGTGCAGGACATCGAAGCCACGCTCGCGGGCCAGCGACGGCAGTTTGATCTGCTCGGCGACCTGGCGGCGCAGGCGCTGGCCGTCCTCGCAGTTCAGCGCCACGATGCGCGCGAAGTCGGTCCAGCCGTCAGCCGTCAGCGATGCCGCGCCCGACCGCGTGGTGACGACCGTGAGCTCGACGTCCGGGCGGGCACGGGCGATCGCCGGCGCGAGGCCGCGCAGGTACGTCTCGGGGCCGCCGGACACGCCGGGATCGAGAAACAGCGCGTTCATCCCGACCCGTCGCAACCCGGTAGCTTGGCCCGTCCCATGGGCTACTTCGACTGGCACGAGCAGCCAGGCTACTTCCGCGACGTCACCCGGCACTTCGCGCCCGACGCGACCCTGCTGGACCTCGGCT
>SYBY01000068.1 GCA_005788585.1 Actinomycetota bacterium
ACAGTTCGCCGCGACGGGCAGCATCGCCGACGACCGCTCTGCGAGCACGGCCATGAGCGCGTACTGGTCGGCGAACAGCCGTCGTGCGCGCGGCACGACGAGCGGGTCGGCCTGGAGGACGTCGACCACGCGGTACAGCCAATGGCGCCAGCGGTCGCGGACCGCATCGACCGCGCCGGCCGGGACCACGACCACGCCGGAGTTCGCGTAGCGCGGCATCGGCGCGCCGGTGCACGTCGCCACGGCGTCGCGCGGCGGCACGGGGATCTCCAGCGCCGCGCACAACCGCGCCCATCCGGCGACGTCCAGCGGATCCTGGTCTGCCGGCTTTGCGGCCATCCGCGAGGCGTGCTGCGTCAGGAGCGGCGCAGGGTCCCCCACGACGACGATGTCGCAGTCGAGCATCGCCAGCGCGTCGGCCCCGCCGAGGTCCAGTTCGAGCAGCCGCAGCTTGTTCGCGTACGAGATCCGGGCATCGAACGGCGGGACCTCGTGGACGCGGACGTCGAGCTCACGCAGGGCCGTCAGGTCGAGCCCGGCGGTCGGCCCGGCGAAGCACGCGTGCACCGGTGCGTCCGCCGACGTCCCCCCGAGATTGCGCAACGACCACGCCAGCAGCGCAACCCGGTCGACCCAGCCTGCCGTCGGTTCGGCCGCGCACCCGTAGGCGATCGAGGGGACGGCGGTCATCCGCCGCCCTTCCCGGTCAGGACCGCCGCGACGTCCCAGGACGGAGCCGGCACCGCCGCCCAGTCCTCGAGGCTGTAGCCGAACCGGCGCACCCGCCGCTCGTACCGGCGGGCGATCGCCTGGCCATACAGCGTCTGCGCGGGGTTGGAACCCCACTGGCGCTCGTACTCGTCGTTCAGCCCGGTGCGCGCTTCGACCTGCAGATCGACGGGATCCAGCCCGAGGAAGCGCTGGATGCGCGCGAGCTCGCGATCCGGCCGGCCGACGAGGTCCTCGTAGCGGACGAGGAGCACCCGGTCGAGCTCGACCGCGTCCGCGAGGAACAGCTCGTAGGCGACGAGCCAGTGCCGGACGAGGTCATGGACCCGGACATGCTTCAGCGGCCCCGCCCACTTCCGCGTGGCCATCGCGACCGCGCCCGGGTGGCGGCAGACCATCACGAACGCCGCGCCGGGATAGACGGCCTGCAGGAAGCGGGCCATGATCAGGTTCGGCGGAGACTTCTCCAGCAGCACCGGCCTGCCGGTGTCCCAGTGCGGGTCCCACGCGGCGTCCAGACGCGCCCGGGTCAGGTCGTCGACCAGTGGCGAGCGCTCCGTCAGGTGCGCCGCCCGGGCGAAGGCGAACCCTCCGGGCCCGCCGTGCGAGGAGGCCACCGGATAGACCTCCTGCAGATGCTGCCCCTCGTCCTCGGGCACACCCGTCCCGGTGAAGCCGCTGACCTGAGGGTGCTCGGCGAGCCACCGGGCGAGCGGAGTCGTCCCCGACCGGTGCAGCCCGCCGACGAAGACGTGACGGGGGACGGTGACGGTGGCGCGTGCGGGAGGCTCTTGGGTGACGGACACGGGTCCTCAGGGGGTCGGCGCGGACGTGGAGGGGCGGCCCAGTGCCGCCGGGCCGGCGGCGAGACCGGCCCACGTGAGCAACAGCAGGAGGGTGAAGGTGCCCGCCATGGGCGTCACCAGGAGCAGGACGACGACGTAGACGGACAGCGCGAAGAGACCGATCCGCCACGGGCGCAGCGCGTCGGGCCTCGGCCCGGTCATGCCGGAGAGCAGCGCCAGCCCGATGCCGAGGATCCACAGCGTCGTCCCGAGCAGCCCCAGCTCGGACAGCCGAGCGAGCACCACGTTGTGGACGCCGGTCTTCGCCTGCGCCGTGAGGGGGTAGTCCTCGCCCTGCCAGAAGAAGTCGTTGCCGACGCGCTCGAAGGTGTCCCAGCCGTGGCCGGTCAGCGGGCGGTCGAGGAACATGTTCACCGCAGCCGTGTTGAGGTTCTGGCGGTCCCAGACCGATCCCTGGGCGTTCGCCCGGGTGTCGGCCGCGGCCGACAGGCCGGGCACGAACGTGAACGCAGCGGCCACCCCCAGGGCGCCGACCGCGATCGCGGGCAGCAACCACGGACGCAGCTCCCGGAACGAGACGAACGTCAGGAGCGTCGCGACGCTCGCGCCGATCCACGCGCTGCGCTGGAGGCTCAGCAGGACCCCGAGCGCGCAGCCTGCCATCACCAGCACGCAGACGGCTCGCAGGCGCCCGTCGTCCGTGCGGCCGCGCATGATCCCCGCGGCGGTCGCACAGGAGAACATCGCGAACGCGTTCGTGGCCGCGTCCAGGAACGGCCCGCGTGCGCGCCCGAAGTGAATGCCCAGCGAAGGGTCGGCGATGAAGCCCGGGACGACGTAGCCGCGCGCGGCGGTGCTCTCCATGACCGCGGTGATCGCGAGGTAGCCGCCCAGGCCCACGAGCATCCAGCCGAAGACGCGCCGGTCGCGCTCCGTGTAGAAGATCAGCGGCGCGACGAGGAACACCGCGAAGGCCGACAGGCCCATGCGGTCGACGACGCGCAGCGGGTCTGCGAGCAGCGTGCCCGACACCAGTGCCGACAGCAGGACGTAGGCCACGAACGCGCCCAGGACGACATGCGCGGGCCCGACCCGCAGTGGGGGCCGGTCGCGGACCGCGGGGACGCGCAGGACCGCCGCGAGCACCGCGACCGCGATGAGCATGCGATCGGGCGCGACGAACTGCGGCAGGCCCAGGTACGCCCAGTTGCCGGCCAGCGGCGACAGCACGATGCCCGCCGAGAGGAGGATCGCCGGGTGGGTCCCGGTGGAGACCGCCGCGAGCCCGGCCAGCCCGACGAGCGTCGTCAGCAGCAGGAACTGCGGGGCCGGAACCGTGTACCAGCGGGTCACCGCGACCGCGGCGACGATCAGCAGCACGGCCGCGCCCGCGACGAGCGGCCAGCTCGGGGACCGGGCGGGTGTGACGGGCGCGGCGGTCATCGGCAGGTCAGGCCAGGCGGCGGCGCACGACGCGGTTGGCCCAGAGCGTCGCCAGTCCGAGGCCCAGCGCGAGGCCGGCGAGCAGGCCGGCGAAGCCAAGGATCTGCACCCAGCGCCTGCGGTCTGACGTCGCCTCCTGCGCGGGGTTCAGGACCTGGAGCAGCGACGAGGACGTCGCGCCCTGCGCCGTCGACTGATAGCGCGCCGAGAGTCCTTCCTGCTGCAGCTTCCAGAACGCGTACGACGACCGTGCCTCGGCGAGCCGGCGGCGGTTGCCGGCCGTGGGATCGTCGCGGTAGGCCTCGCGTGCGCGCTCGACATCGCCGAGCCGGTCGCTCACCGTCTCGGACACGCGCTTGAACTCCGCGAGGACGCCGCCGGACCCGGGGTCCTCGTCATTGAGCTCACGGACGTAGCGGACGAGGGAGTCCGAGGTCTCGTTGACGAGCCGGATGGCGCTCTCCTCGGTGGGTCCCGTGGCCCTGATCGTGAACACCGGGCTCTCGGGAATCGGGCTGGCGGAGATGCGCCGCGAGACCGCCAGCGGCTCCTGGCCGATCTCCGCGGCGACGGGCTCGACGACGTCGATCGCGTTCGCCGTCCGCGAGTACTGCGCGGCGAGGGACTGCGTGGCGAGCGCGAAACCCGACAGCGCTCCGGGCGCGTTGAGGTTGATGCGCCCGACGCTGAGCCGGGACTGCGCCGTGTAGGTGGGAGCCCGCTGGAGGGCGAGGGCGAGACCGGCCGCGGTCAGCAGCACCATCGGGAGAATCACGAGCCACGGGTACCGCCGCGCGGCCTGCAGCACCCCGACCGTCGGCGGTGCGGCGCCGACGACACCGCCGGCGCCGACCCGGCGTGCCGGCGCAGGCGACAGCTCAACGGTTCTGCGGCCGTTCGTCTCGGGGGGATCGGTGTCGATCACGGTCAGGGACTCCTCGTCACGTCGGATGCTGCTTGGGGACGGGTCGGGTGCGGACACCCGGGCACGGCGGTCACTGCTCGCTGACGGGCTCCAGCTGAGCGGTGGGCTCCTGCGCCGCGACGGGCGCAGGCGGGGTCGCGGGACGGGGCCCGCGCGGCCACGGCCGGCGGGGCGTCGATGAGGACACCCGTCGGCGCGGCGCGGAGGAGGCCCGCGCCGGGGCGAGACGCGGCCCGACGGCCGGGACGCCATCCGTCTTCGGCCCACTCCAGGTGTCGGGTTCCTCGGCGACGATGTCGTCGTCCTCGACCGGGTCTTCGTCTTCGACCGGGTCTTCGTCTTCGACCAGGTCCTCGGCTTCGTCCTCGGACAACGGGTCGTCGAAGGCGATCTCGTCCTCCGTCAGGTCGTCGTCGAGGTCGTCGAGCTCTCCGAGGTCGTCGTCGTCGATGACCTCGTCGGGGATCGCGTCCCACTCGAGGTCGTCGACCTTCTCGGGCGGATCGACCGTCTCGACGGCAGCGACGGCACCGGGCTGCTCGTCGGCGCGAGGCTCGGGGGCGAGCTCCACGTGGCCGTGGCCGTTGCCGCTCGGCGCCGCCGGGGGCTGGGGGGCGGGCAGGAGGAGCAGCCGGTTCTCCGGTCCCGCACCGGGCTTCGGCGGAAACACACCGGCGAGGGGGGCGAGCGCCTCAGCCACGGACCGGCGCACCCGCGCATCGCCGTCGTCGGCGGCGGCGCGCAGCACGCTCGTCGCGTCCTGCCCGCCGATCGCGCCCAGGGCGTGCGCGGCGGCTGCCCGTCCCGGCGCAGGCCGGCCGGAGCGCAGGAGGTCGGCCAGCGGCCCGACCGAGGCCAGGCTTCCGAGCTCACCGAGCGCCCGTGCGGCGTGGGCAGCCCGCGCGTCGTCATCCAGCGCCGCGACGAGGTGTTCCTCGTGCCCGGCGCCGAGTGTCGTCGCGAGGAGCGCCGCACGGGCGGCGATCGCCGGGTCGCGGTCGCCCAGACGCGGCACGACCACCGCCAGCGCCGCCTCGGCCCGATCGGCGCGACCCGCAACGACCTCCGCGAGCGCGGCCGCGGCATCGTCCAGAGGTCCGACGGCCGCGCGGGAGAGCAGTGATGCGGCGAGCAGTTCCGCGATGTCGTCGGCGTGCGCGTGGGCGAGCACGTCCCACGCCGCTTCCCGCGCGAAGGCGAACCTGTCGGCCTCCCACGCCGGCGCCTCCCGGGCGCACGCGCGGGCTCCGGCGTCCGAGCCGCGGCTGCCGAGCGCCCGGATCGCCGCCGCGCGGACGTCGTCGAGCGGATCGTCGAGCAGCTCGAGCAGGGCGCGGGTGACGTCGTCGCCCTCGTCGTCGATGAGCAGCCCGATCGCGGTCAGGCGCTGGTCGGCGGCGAGGTCGACGAGCCAGCCTTCGCGGGTCGGGACGACGTCGCGGCGTCGCAGATCGGCGAGCGCGCGCGTGCGAGGGTCACGTCGGAGGAGCCGGGCCATCAGCGCGCGCCGAAGTGGAGCGTCGGGTGAAACAGAAGCATGCGGGCAACAACGGTGATGGGCGCGCCGTACTTGTGCAATGGGGGTTCACCGGTTGTTCACGCAGGCTCGTTCCAGGCGCTGGTATCCAGTGTTGCGAGGTTCGCGCGATGTGCGCGAGCGCCTGGATTTCATGCCCGCATCCGCACCTCTTCATCGCACGAACGCCACTGCCTGGCCACGCTCCGTCGTGGACGCGCTGCCGTTCGCGGTCGCCGTCCTCGACCCCGACGGCGTCATCGTCGAGAGCAACCGCGCGCTGCTCGAACTGTGCGGCCCGGTCGTTCAGGGCGCGACGTGTTGCGACGCGCTGGGGTGCGGCACCTCGACCGGCGGCTGCTGCCACCGCGGGGCCGGCGCTGGCACCGAGGCGCTCGTGGCACTCCCGTCGGGTGCCAGCGCATGGCTGACCGCGCGCCGCACGGAGCGCGGGGGCACGCTCGTCTGCCTGCGCGCCGACGACTGCACGCCCACGCGTCCTGAGCCCTCGGCGCCCAGGAGGCTCCTCCTGACCTCGCTCGGCCGCATGCGCGTGGAGGACACCGCAGCAGGGCAGCTGTGCGGCCCCTGGCTCGAGCAGCGTCCCGGCCAGCTGCTGCGCTTCCTGGTCGCCCGCCGTGGACGCGTGGTCAGCGCCGACGAGATCGCCGACGCGCTCTGGAGCGACGGAGAGCCCCGGACGGCCACGACGGTCCGCTACCTCGTGCACACGCTGCGCGAGCGGCTCGAGCCCGGCCGCGAGCGGCGCGGCCGGTCGAGCTTCATCGACTCGCATCGCGGCGGATACCGGCTGAACCCCGACCACGTCGTCGTCGACGCAGACCTCTTCGAGCGGGAGATCCGTGACGGGCTCGCCGCCCAGGGTGGCGAGCTGGGCGCGCGGCTGCTGGAGCGCGCCGTCGTCCGCCACCGGGGCGAGTTCCTCGCCGAGGAGCCGTACGCCGACTGGGCGATGGGCGAGCGCGAGCGGCTGCGCGGCCTCCTGGCGCGCGCGCTGCGCACCCTCGCCGACACCGCGCAGGCGGCCGGTGACCTCGACCTCGCGCAGGACCGCCTGGCCCAGCTCGCCGAGCTCGAGCCACTCGACACCGGGGTGCAACGCGACCTCATCTCGCTGTGCCTGCTGCGGGGCCGGCGCGGGGAAGCCGTCCGGCGGTACGAGGCGCTGCAGCGGCGGGTCCAGGACGCGTACGGCGGCAGCCCGGGGTTTGCGCTGCTGCCGGGGCCCGGCGGCGAACTCGCCGTCGCATAGCCCTCCCCGCTCAGCGTCCGATCGTCAGGGACTTGTATACGCGCGCGCGCCGGGTGCCGTTCTGTTCCCAGGGCGTGAGCGTGACGCGCACGCGCGCGCCGCGCAGTCGGTCGAGGCGCCGCGGGCTGCGCACGCGGATCGTCGCCACCCCGCTGCCGGCGTTCAGGCGGACAGCGGTTGCGCGTCCCAGGTAGCGCGCCCGCTTCAGCCGGCGGGCCGTCTTCGTGTCGATGCTGGCCTCCACCGCGACCTTGCACGCCCGCGAGCACGAGAACGGCACGCGCAGGGTCTTCTGCATGCGCTTGATCCGCAGCGGGCGCAGGCGGGCCTTGAGCTTGGGCACCGTGGGCACGGACGTGACCGCCGCGCCGACGCTCGGAGGGGGCGCGACGGGGACCGACGCCTGTCCCGGCGGCGGCTGCCAGGGATCGAAGATGGTGATCGTCGCCCGCCGGGCCGGCCCGAGGCCCGCCGAGCCCGTCGGGTCCGTGACGTCGACGCTCAGTGACTCGGTCGGCTCACCGACACCGTCATCGGCGATCGGAATGAACAGCTCGGCGTCACGCTGCCCGGCGGCGAAGTCCACGTACGGCTCGGGCAGTGCGAAGTCCTCTCCCGGCACAGCGCTTCCGCCGGACACGGCGAGGGTCACGCGCGTGGGCCGGTGCACCGTGCCGGCGCGCTTGAGCTTCAGCGTCACCCCTCCGGTCGCCTCGCCTGCCGTGTACGTCGCCTGCCGGAAGTCGACCACCCCTCCGAGCCCCGCCGCCACGGCGAGGACCGACGTCGGCTCGGAGATCGGCCCGACGTTCACGGGTCCGACCATGGTCAGCGCGCTGCCGTTGAGGCGGTAGAGGCTCGACTGGCTCTCCCCCGCGAACGAGAGCACGGCGTAACCCGCACCGTCGCCAAGCGCCTGGTCCATGGCCCCGCGCTCCCCCACGTCGAAGCCGAGGGGCGCCATCGTCCGCATCGCGCCTGTGTCGGGCAGCGGCGGCCCGCCCGTCGCGCCGATCCGCGTCAGCGCGTGCCGCGCGGCGTCGACGGCCAGCAGGCGCAGCCCCGCGGTGGAGCGGTTGTAGTGCATGGCCGAGAGCGCCGGCACGGTCGGGACGCCGTCGTCCCCGGTGGCGTACGCGATCGGCGTCTGCTCGGCGACGAGGTCGCCGGTGTCGAGGTCCATGACGAGGTTGCGGTTCGCCGATGTGAC
>SYBY01000455.1 GCA_005788585.1 Actinomycetota bacterium
GAATACACCGCGACGGACGCGATGCCGAGCTCTTCGAGGGCGCGGATGACGCGAATCGCGATCTCTCCACGGTTGGCGACGAGAACCTTGGAAAACATGCGGCGCGGGAGTGTAGTTGACCTTCCGCGTTCCTTGCGGTCACGCAGGCGAACTGCCGCCGTCACTCGCGCGCGCGAGGCCCGGCAGCGTGACCAGAAGCCGCCGGATCCTGGCGCCGTCGAGCTCCTCGACCTCCAGCGTCACGTCCTCGGCGGTGACCTGCTCGCCACGGGTGGGAAGCCGGCCGAGCGACGTGAAGACGAGGCCCGCCAGCGTGTGCGCGTCCTCCTCTGGCAGCCGCGTGGCGAACGTCTCGTTGAAGTCGTCGATCGTCAGCGTGCCGGCCACGCGGATGCGCCCGTCGGGCAGGTGCTCGACCGAGGCGTCGGGCAGGTCGTACTCGTCCTCGATCTCCCCGACGAGCTCCTCGAGGATGTCCTCGACGGTGACGATCCCCAGGGTGCGCCCGTACTCGTCGGCGACGACCGCCAGCTGCTCGTGCCGCTGGCGCAGCTCGCGCAGCAGTGCCCCGAGGTCCTTCGTGGGCGGTACGACGTGCACGTCGCGGCACAGCTGCCCGATCGGCGTCGACTCGCCGGCCGTGGAGGCGCGCGCGAGGTCGCGCAGGTGCACGACGCCGACGACGCGGTCCAGTGACCCCTCGCCGACGGGAAAGCGGCTGTGGCCGGTCTTCAGCGCGCGGGCGAACGCGTCGGTGGGCGTCAGCGCGGCGTCGAGCCAGACGACGGCGTCCCCCGGGACCAGCACGTCGCGGGCCTCCTGGTCGGCGAAGTCGAAGACGTTGTGCAGCAGCTCCTCCTGGGCGGTCTCGATGACCCCGGAACCCTCGGCCTCGTCGACGAGCTGGCGCAGCTCCTCGGGGCTGGACACGCCCTCGCCTGCGACGACCTCGCGGATGCCGAACGGCCGCAGGACGACGGCGGCGGACCGCTCGAGGACGACCACGTGGGGCCGGAACAGGACGGCGAGCACCGTGATCGACGGCGCAAGCAGCATCGCCAGGCGCTCGGCGCGGTCGAGGGTCAGCGCCTTCGGCACGAGCTCGCCGAGCACCACGGTGAGGTAGGTCACGATCCCGAAGCTGATGAGGAACGCCGCCCACCGGGGCAGGTCCTCGCCGAGCAGGTCGCGGACCAGCGGCTCGCCCAGCGCACCGGTGAGGATGCCGACCGCGGTGATCCCGACCTGGACGGTGCTGATCACGCGGACGGGCTCGTCCATCAGCCGCAGCGCGGCCGTCGCGGCGCGGCTGCCCTCCTCGGCGCGCACCGCGAGCACGCCACGGCGTGCGGTCACGACCGCGTACTCGCCCATGACGAAGTACGCGTTCGCCCCCACCAGCGCGAGGACGGCGAGGATCTGCAGCGCGGTACTCAGGGTCCGACCCAGGTCAGCGCCAGCGAGGTGTGCTCGGCGCCCGCGTCGAGCTTCAGCGTGGTGCCGCTGTTCTGCAGCACCGTGAGCGTCACCTGGTCGCCCGGCGCCAGCCGTCGTGTGGTCGCCAGCGACATGATGGTCGCGGCACCGCCGACGTTGACCGCGCGGATCGCCTCCGAGGCGATGTTCAGCGTGCCGTTGAGGACGATCGATGCGTAGCGGCGGCCGCTGCCGTTCGCGCTGAACCACGCGCCCGCGGACACCGCGTACACGCCCGGGATCGGGGCGCGCAGCGCGGGCGCGTTCACGCCATGGAGGTCCAGCGGATCGTCGATCTCCCGGTCGAACGGCACCGTGACCAGTGCGTCGCTGGGGAGGTCCAGCGGCGCGGACCGGCCCACCCGGGCCGTCGGGATCGCGGACTGCTGGTCGGGCCCGACCGCGCCCAGGGCGAGCTTGTCCGCGGTGACCGAGCCTGCAGCCAGCGCAGGCGGGACCGGTGCGGACGCTGCGGGGGTCAGGGTGCCGCGCAGGCGATCGATCGGGATCGTGCCCTTCTTGAGCTTGGCGCCGGTGATCGAGCCGTTGCGGACGTCCGCGCCGGTGATCGTGCTGTTGCGGATGTCCTTGCCGCGCAGCGAGTTGTTGCGCACGTCCCCGCTCGTCACCGAGCCGTCGACGATGTTCTTGCCGGTCACCCGCAGGGCGGCATACGAGGTCCCGCCGAGCGCGATGATCAGCGCGAGGGTGGCGGTCACGTTCGCGTACGAGACGTGACGGCCCAGTCCATGCAGCACCCGGTGCACCCCACGGAACGCTACCGGTCGCGGTGACCGGTCCCTGCAGGTTCCGTGCCGGACAGCGCGTAGCCCCCGCCGACGCTGAGCGTCACATTGGTGTCGCTCTGGCGACCACTATCGGACGCTCAGCGTGAGCGGGGCGCCTCCATGGCCGACATCTGGGGGGTCGCGATCGTGTTGTGGGAGTGCGCGACCCACGACGCGGCCGATCCGCCGCGGGCGTGCGAGGACGCGGCCCGCCTGCCTGCGCGCGAGCGGCGACTGAACCGCACGCTGCGCTGAGCGTCGAAATGTGGTGGCCGCAGCCACCAGATCTCGACGTTCGCCCGCCGAAACGACCACCTTCCGACGTTCGGCCCCGCCAGGCGGGGCCGGGGCGAACCTCTACGCCCGCGTGACCATCCCCGCCGCGACGGTGTCGTTCGTCCCCTCGTCGATCAGGATGAACGCCCCCGTCGCGCGGTTCGCCTCGTAGGCGTCGGCGACGACCGGCCGCGACACCCGCAGCCGCACGCGGCCGATGTCGTTCGCGGCCAGCTCAGCCGGGGCCGCGCCCCGGTCCAGGGTGTGGACGTCGAGCACGTCGATGAGCTCGTCGACGATCACCCGCACGGACTGGGTGCCCAGCTTCAGCGCGTACTTGCTCCG
Organism: Actinomycetota bacterium; assembly: GCA_005788585.1. The sequence goes on from SYBY01000455.1 coordinate 2,886, forward strand.
CGGGCGCAGCGGTGCGTCGGCCATCCAGCACACGTCGGCTTCGATCTCGCGCACGGGCTCGGGCGCGTCGGCCGCGCCGCAGAGCATGTCGCCGCGGGCCACGTCGACGTCGTCGGTGAGGGTCACGGTCACCGACCGCGGCGCCTCGGCCGAGTCCAGCGACCCGTCGAGCGTGCGCACGTCGGCGATCGTCGTCCGGACGCCCGCCGGGAGCACCACGACCTCGTCGCCGGCACGCACCGTGCCGCCGGCCACCTGGCCCGCGTACTCGCGCTCGCCGGACTCCGGATCCCGGATCACCCACTGCACCGGGAAGCGCAGCCGGCCGTCGTCGTGGTCGCCCGCGACCTCGATCGTCTCGAGGTGCTCGAGCATCGTCACGCCGCCATACCAGGTCATCCGCTCGCTGGCGTGCACGACGTTGTCGCCGTGCTTGGCGTCGATCGGGATGTACGCGACGTCGCGTACGCCCGTCAGCCCGTCCGCGAACGCGCAGAAGTCCCGGGAGATCTCGTCGAAGCGGTCCTCGCTGAAGTCGACGAGGTCCATCTTGTTGACCGCCAGCACGAGGTGGCGGATGCCCAGCAGCGACGCGATGAACGCGTGGCGCCGCGTCTGCTCGACCACGCCGTTGCGCGCGTCGCCGAGCACGATCGCCCGGTCGGCGGTCGACGCGCCCGTGAGCATGTTGCGCGTGTCCTGCACGTGTCCGGGGCCGTCGGCCAGGATGAACCGGCGACGAGCCGTGGCGACGGAGCGGGAGGCGACGTCGATCGTGAGGCCCTGCTCGCGCTCGGCACGCAGGCCGTCGGTCAGCAGCGAGAGGTCGATCTCGCCGTCGCCGTTGCGGCGCTTCGATGCCTCGGCGACCTGCTCGAGCTGGTCGGCGAGCACGGACTTGGCGTCGTAGAGCAGCCGGCCGATGAGGGTCGACTTGCCGTCGTCGACCGAGCCGGCGGTCGCGAGGCGGAGCGTGGTGGCGGTCGTCGTGGCCATCTCTAGAAATACCCCGCGACCTTGCGGTCCTCCATGGCGGCCTCGGACACCCGGTCATCGGCGCGCGTCTCGCCGCGCTCGGTCACGCGGGTCGCCGCGATCTCGGCCACGACCTCCGGGAGCGTCGCCGCGTCCGAGCGCACTGCGCCCGTGCACGACATGTCGCCCACGGTCCGGTAGCGGACCGTCTCCACGAACGGCTCCTCCTCGGGGCGGCGCTCGATGAAGTCCGCGGTCGCGTAGAGCATGCCGTCGCGGGCGAAGACCTCACGCTCGTGCGCGAAGTAGATGTTCGGCAGCTCCAGGCCCTCGAGGCCGAGGCCATCCACGTGATGCGCGAGGTCGCCGCCGAGCTCGAGAAGCCCGTGCTGCTCTTCAGCGGCGGCAAGGACTCCATCGTCCTGCTGCGGCTGGCCGAGAAGGCCTTCC
>SYBY01000456.1 GCA_005788585.1 Actinomycetota bacterium
CAAGCTGCTGAACACCGAGGACCCCGAGGCGGAGCTGAAGAAGTTCCTCCAGGAGGCCGGCACCGAGACCGACACCGGCGACTTCAACTACGACGAGGACCTCAAGCCCTGGCTGGGCCAGCAGATCGGCGTCTTCTTCACGGAGTTCAAGGACGACGACGCGACCGGCGCGCTGGTGCTCCAGACCACGGACGCGGACAAGGCCAAGGAGGCGCTCGCCAAGCAGGCGCGCGAGCCTTCGAAGGGCGAGCCCGCGCCGCAGGTCAGCGAGAAGGAGCAGAACGGCGAGAGCTACACGGTCTCCGACGACTCCGCGTACGCCGTGGTGGACGATCTCGCGATCGTCGGGACCGAGGGCGGCGTCCAGGCCGCCATCACCGCGCTGAAGTCCGACGGCGGGTCGCTCGCCGACAGCGACGCGTTCAAGAAGGCCACCGATGCGCTCGGCGAGCCGGACGAGAGCATCGGGTCGCTCTACGTCGACATCAAGGCGACGATCGACCAGGCCGTCGCCTCCGGCGAGGTCGAGGCCGACGAGGCCACGGCGGTCCGCCAGGCCTTCAGCGCCACCGGCTTCGAGACGGTCGCCGCCGGGCTCTCCGTCCAGGAGAACGCGTTGCGCGTCGACGTGGCCTCCCCCGCCTCCAAGGAGATGCCCGACCTCGGCAACCCGTCCGAGGCCGTCGCGGCGCTGCCCGGTGACAGCTGGCTCGCGCTGGGCATCGGCGACGTCCAGAAGGTCATCGACTACCAGCTCAGCCAGCTGTCGAACCTCGCCGCGCTCGGCGGCCAGGGTGACGTCAACACGATCATCGAGCAGCTCAACCGCCAGCTGAAGATCAACATCCGCGAGGACCTGCTGGCCTGGATGGGCGAGGGCGCGGCCTTCGTGCGCGGCACGAACATCGCCGACATCGGCGGCGCCCTCGTGGTCCAGTCCAAGGACCCCGCAGCGACCAAGGCGTCCATTCCGACAATCCGCCGGCTCGTGACCCTGTTCGGCGGCGAGGATGTGCAGGTCTCCAACCTGACCGCGTCCGGCGTCGACGCAGGCTTCGTGGTCCGCACCGAGCAGTTCCCGCTGCCGGTGAACGTCGCGCTGGCCGGCGACAAGTTCATCGTCGCGGTGACCGACCCGGCGCTCCAGGCCGCGATCAAGCCCGCAGGCAGCCTGGGCGACAACGCGGACTTCAAGGCCGCAGCCGACGCCCTGGGCGACGGCATCAAGCCCAGCGTCTACCTCGGGTTCCGCCCGGTGCTCGATCTCGTCGAGGGCTTCGGGCTCGGCGAGGACGCCGACTACAAGGCGGCCAAGCCGACGCTCGACCAGCTGCGCGCGCTCGCCGCGGGCGGCAACAGCGACGACGACGTCAGCCGCCAGCGGCTCGTCCTCACGCTGACCGACTGATCCGGCGCTTCCGGCGGGCGCCCCTTCGCGGGCGTCCGCCGGGACGGGTCAGGTCAATCCGCGCACGAGCGAGGCCGCCACGAGCAGCATGACGGCGGGTACGAGCACGAGCGCGACGATGAGCTGAATCTGGGGCGCCGCCCGCGCCCCAGCCTCCTGGGCGAGCCGCGCCCGGTCGGCGCGCGCCTGCGCCGCCAGGGACGTCAGCGCCTCGTCCAGCGGCGCGCCGTGCCGGTCGGCGCGTCCCAGCGCCGCGACGAGCGCGGCCACGGCCTCCAGAGGACATCGGGCCGCGAGGTCGGCGAACGCCCGCTCGCGCGGCACCCCGAGCTCCACCTGCTCGGCGGCCCGCCCGAGCTCGGCGCCCAGCAGGCCGCCGCGATAGGCGGCGACGTCCTGCAGCGCCCGGTCCGGAGCGCGACCGGCACCGACCGCGACGCGGAGGAGATCGAGCACGTCGGCGACCTCACGCTCGAGGACCCTGCGCCGCTCTGCCGCGCGGCGAACGAGCAGCGCGTCGGGCAGCCAGAAGCCGACCACCGGCATCGCGACCAGCGCGGCGATCCCCAGCCGACCCGGGAGCGCCTGCCCCCAGACCACCGCGAGTCCGAGACACACGAGGCCCGACCCCGCCTTCAGCGCGGCGAGGTCCGCAGGGCTGAGCCCCAGCGGCCGGCCGGCCGCGTCCAGACGAGCGGCCAGCCCCAGTCCTGGTGCGCGCCGCCCGGCCGCCACCCGGCGTCCGAGGCCCGCGACGAGCGCCAGCAGCGGACCACGGCGCGAGGCGCGCTCCGCGCGCGATGGGCGCCGTACCCGCGCCGTACGGGCCAGGTGCAGCGTGTCGGCCAACGCCACGGCTCCCGCGGCCGCCGCGATCCCGGTGAGCACGACCGCGCCGCTCATGCCGGCAGCACCGCGACGCGGCGGACGAGCACGATTGCGAGCACCTCGAGCGCGAGGGCGCCACCGACCAGCAGCGCCGGGATCGGCTCGCCGACCAGCTCGACGAGGTACCCCGGACTCGCGAGCTCGGCGCAGCCGAGGGCGAGCAGCGGGAGCGCCGCGACGAGCCAGGCCGTGAAGCGCGCCTGCGCGGTCGCTGACCGCGCATCTGCCCGCGCCCGTGCACTGGCCTCCAGTGCGCCCGCAGTCGATCGCAGCAGCGCCGAGAGGTCGCCCCCGGCGTCGCGCTGCAGCAGGATCGCGGCGACGATCGTGTCGAACGCCGGATCGCCCGCGCGACGTGCGAGTGCCTGCAGGACGACCTCCGTGCGCTCGCCCACCGCCAGCGCCGCAGCCGCCGAGCGCAGTTCGGTTCCGGCCGGCCCGGGGATCCGCGCGGCGTGCGCGGCTTCTCCGATCGCGCCGCGGATCGAGTGCCCGGCCCCGAGCGCGTCGGCGAGCGCGCGAGCGACCGCCGCGGCGCC
>SYBY01000457.1 GCA_005788585.1 Actinomycetota bacterium
ACGCGGCGGTCGTCGTCGCTGAGCTTGTCGATCTTGTGCGGCGAGTTCGTCGGGATGATCGCGTGGTGGTCGCCGACCTTCTCGTTGTTGACGACCCGCTCGAGCGGCAGCAGGTCCATCGACGTGACGTAGTCGGCCGCCACCTTGTAGTCGCGCTGCGCGCCGACGTGCTCGGCCGTCGGCTTGATCTCGGGGACCATGTCGCTGGTCAGGTAGCGGGAGTTCGTACGCGGATACGTGAGCACCTTGTGCTCCTCGTACAGGCGCTGCGCGGCGGCCAGCGTCCGGCGGGCGGAGAAGCCGAAGCGGGTGTTCGCGTCGCGCTGCAGCGACGTGAGGTCGTACAGAAGCGGCGCCTTCTCCTTGCGCGTCGTCTTCTCGAGCTTGGTGATCTCGCCCGTCTGGCCCTTGACGGCCTCGACGATCGCGGCGGCCTCCTCGGCCGTCGTGATGCGCGGATTCGCGCCGGCGTGGAAGCGCCCCTCGTACTGGCGTGCGTCCTGGCCCTCTGCCGCGAACTTGGCATCCACCAGCCAGTACGGCTCGGGGACGAACGCGCGGATCTCCTCTTCACGGCGCGTGATGATCGCCAGCGTCGGCGTCTGCACGCGCCCCAATGACACGGCGCCGTCGAACGAGCTGCGCAGCCGGATGGTCGCGGCCCGGGTGGCGTTCATGCCGACGATCCAGTCCGCTTCGCTGCGGGACCGTGCGGCGGCCTCGAGCTTCGCCATCTCCTCGCCCGGGCGCAGCGTGGCGAACGCCTCCTTCATGGCGTCCATCGTCATCGAGGACAGCCACAGGCGCTGGACGGGCTTCTTCGCGCCCGCCTTCTCGAAGAGGTAGGCGAAGATGAGCTCGCCCTCGCGGCCGGCATCGCAGGCGTTGATGACGTTGTCGACGTCGTCGCGCTTGAGCTGGCGCGTGACGACGGACATCTGCTTCTTCGACCGCTCGTCGCGCACGACGAGCTTGAACTTCGGCGGGACGATCGGCAGATCGGCCATCCGCCATTTCTTGAACTTCGCGTCGTACTCGTCGGGCTCGGCGAGCTGCACGAGGTGACCGACGGCCCACGTGATGATGTGGTCGTCGGCCTCGAGGTAGCCCTCCTCCTTCTTGAAGGGGCCGGGCAGCACGCGAGCGAGGTCGCGGCCGACGGAGGGCTTCTCTGCGATGACGAGGGTCTTGGACACGTTGGCGCGCAGCGTAGCGCCCTTCATCGGCCCCCACCCCCCGTGGTCACCGCACGCACGAACCTGTGTCGACCTCTCCGCTGATCTGTTGCAGGGCGTCGGAGACGATGCTGTTGGGCACCGCGTAGCCGCCGCTCGGAGCGGACGGACTGGAGTCGACGGCCTGGGCGAAGACGGTCCCGACGACGCGGCCCTCGCGGTCGACGACCGGCCCGCCGGAGTTGCCCTGACGCACCCGCCCGCGGAACGACGTGATCGCCCGCCGGATCGGCCCCTCGCCGTACGCGTCCTGAGAAAGCACGGTGCGCGTGCTGCCCAGCCGCGCGGCGCGCACGTCGTACGGGCCGCCCTCCGGGAAGCCGAGAATGGCCGCGGACGCGCCAGCCTGCGGGTCCGAGTCGAACACCAGCGCCGGCGCGTCGAGGCCGGGCACGGCGAGCGCTGCGACGTCGTTCTTCGGATCGAAGGCCACGACGGTCGCGTCGAGCTCCGGCCCCTCCCCCGCGACCTGCACCTGGGTCTCGTCCTCGCCCGCGACGACGTGGGCGTTCGTCACCACCAGGCCCGAGCCCGCGACCCAGCCGCTGCCCGCGACCCCGAACCCGCACGCCACGCCGGTGACCCGGACGACAGAGGCGCGCGCGGCCTCGATCTCCGGATCGCCCGCGACGGCCGGGTCGGGCGGCTCGCCGTCGGGCACCGGGCCGTCGATCCGCGGGAACGGGTCGACCTCGGCCAAGGCGTTGAGGATCGGGCCGGTGGGCGGCAGCACGTCGTTGAGCCGCTGGAGGATGGCCGAGCGCTGCAGGTCGGCCCGCAGCGAGCGCGTGGCGGGCGCCTGGACCGCCACCGCAGCGGCGATCCACACGATGCCGAGCGCTGCTGCCACCGACAGCATCGCGCCCCCGAACCCGTCGACGGCCCGCCCGCCCTTCGATCGGACGGCTCTGCGCAGGCGGACGCCCACGGTCTCAGCGGCCGCTGCGACGACCATCCCGAAGACCACAGCCCCGAGCAGCCCGAACATCGGCGCCCAGGGCGACTCGGCGCCGTCGCTGAGGACGATGGGGCCGATCCGGGTCCCGAGGAACGCCCCGGCGACGAACCCGGCGAGGCTCAGCGCGCCGACGATGAGGTCGCGCAGCACCCCGAGTGCGCCGAAGAAGGCAGCGAAGCCCAGGATGGCCCAGTCGATGCCGGTCACCTGATGGACCGTAGCTGGCGTCCGTGGCGCATCCGCATCCGTGCGTAGACGGCACAATGTGGGACATCAGCTCTTCTCGCTCAGCCCGGCGTCGTGCCCGGCGCGCCCGTCGGGCGGGCCCCGTGCTGCTGCTCGCCCTCGCCGCGTTCGCCGTCGGCGTGGCCGTCGGCGCCGATGGCGGGAGCGATGAGCGCGAGCTCGCCGACCGCTACGCACAGGCCTGGGCCAAACAGGACTACGCGGCGATGCACGCCCTGATCTCGGCCGAAGCGCAGGAGCGGTACCCGCTGGAGCGCTTCGAAGGCCTCCATCGCGAGGCCGCGTCCACCGCGACGGTGCTGCGCGTGCGCGCAGGCGCAGCCACCGAGGTCGAGGACGACATCGTGACGGTCCCGACCGCGGTGCGGACCAACGCGTTCGGCGGCCTGCGTCCACGGTTCGCCCTGCCGGTGGTCGAGGCCGACGGCAGCCGGCGGATCGCCTGGGCGCCGTACCTCGCCTTCCCGGGGCTCAACCCCGGCGAGCGCCTGCGGCGCGACACCGAACTGCCCGAGCGCGGATCGCTGTCGGCCCGAGACGGCACGCTGCTCGCCAACGGACAGGACCGTGCGAGCGAGACGCAGGAGGACCTGGGCGGTCTCGTCGGCGAGCTCGGCCCGATCCCCGAGAGCCGCCGAGGCGAACTCCGTGCGCTCGGCGTGCCCGGCGACGCGCGGGTCGGCGTCTCAGGGCTCGAGCGCGCGTTCGACGAGCGGCTGATCGGTACTCCCGGTGGGACGCTCCGGGCCGAGAGCCGGGTCCTGGCGCGCACGGAGCCGCAGGCCGCCAGCGGCGTCCGGACGTCCATCGATCTCGACGTCCAGCAGGTCGCACGCGAGGCGATGGCGGGGCGCTACGGCGGCGTGGCGGTCCTGCAGCCGGGCAGCGGCGAGGTGCTCGCGCTCACCGGGATCGCGCTGGACGGCCTGCAGCCCCCGGGCTCGACCTTCAAGATCGTGACGCTCGCCGCCGCACTCGAGGCCGGCGCGGTGTCGCGCAAGGACTCCTTCCCCGTGGAGACGAGCACCACGCTCGAGGGTGTCACGCTGGAGAACGCCAACGGAGAGTCTTGCGGCGGGAGCCTGAAGAACTCGTTCGCGCACTCATGCAACACCGTGTTTGCCCCGCTCGGCGCGAAGGCCGGCGACGCGGCGCTGGTGAAGGCCGCAGAGGAGTTCGGCTTCAACACCGACCCCGGGATCCCCGGCGCGGCGACGAGCACCATCCCCGCGGCCGGTGAGATCGGCGACGACCTCGCAGTCGGATCGACCGCGATCGGCCAGGGCAAGGTGCAGGCGACCGCGCTGATGATGGCGTGGGTCGCCGCGACCGTCGCCGACGGCGGAGAGCGCCCCCGCCTGACGCTCGAGCTCGGCGCCGCTCCCGAGCCGACGCGCGTGATGGAGGAGGAGGTCGCGACGACCATCGGCGAGTACATGCGCGCGGTCGTCACGGACGGCACCGGCGTCGCCGCGGCGATCGACGGCGTCTCGATCGCGGGGAAGACCGGCACCGCCGAACTGCGCCAGACGCAGGGCGACTGCCAGCCGTCGACCGACCCCAACGCGCCGCCCGAGACGTGCACCACCGGCCAGAACGACCCGAGCGACACAACGGCCTGGTTCAGCGCCTTCGCGCCGCTGAACCGCCCGCGGGTCGCGGTGGGCGTCGTGCTGCCGGGCAACGGCACGGGCGGCGAGACCGCCGCCCCCGTCGCCCGTCAGGTGGTGGTGTCGGCCCTCAAGGAGGGCCCGCAGCAGACGTCAGCGCCGGGCAGCTGAGCTGCCCAGCGACAGAGATGTTGAAGCCCTGCTTCAACTCTCGATGCCGCGAAGCGGCACCTAGACGTCGAGGTCGACGTGCCCGCGCTCGCCGCCGTCGGGCGGCGTGATGGTGAGCACGAGCGGACGCAGCGCCAGCGTGTTGACCTTCAGCTTGAAGAGCAGCAGCGCGCCACGGGTCGACCCGAAGCCGGCCGTGCTG
>SYBY01000458.1 GCA_005788585.1 Actinomycetota bacterium
CATCGACGTCGACTTCCGGTTCTCGTTCGCGAGCGACGCGCAGATCGCCCATCACGCGGGGTACCGCTCGATGCTGCTCGGCTCCGTGGACGAACTGCGCTCGCCGTCGAACTACCACTGGCCGAGCGACACCGCCGACAATGTCGACTACACGACGGTCGCCGAGGCCGTGACCGTCGTCGACGGGGTCATCCGCCGTCTGGCGGGCTGAGCGACTCGCGCGCCCAGACGATCGCGTCCTCGCGCGTGGTGACGTCGCCTCGGTACCGCGCCTCACCGAGCTGGTCGAGCAGATCACCGAGCCACGGCCCGGGCGGGAGGCCCAGCTCGCGGGCCAGCTCGTCGCCGCGCAGCAGCGGCGCCGGTGGGCCGTCGGCGTGCCACACCAGGGCGTCGCCGATCAGCTCCCGGGCCAGCTCCAGGTGCTTGCCGATCGCCTCGTCGGCCTTGCGCCCGCGTGTCGCGAGCCGGTCGGCCACCGAGAGCACGGTCACGTCGACGGCAACCGGCCCGCACGAGCGCAGATAGCGATAGACGTCGCCGCGATCGAGGGGGCGCTGATGGACGAGGAACCCCAGACGCAGGTGGTGGCGCGCGAGGCCGGCGACGTGCGAGCGCATCTTCTCGCTGGTCTTCAGGCGCCCGAGGACGTCCCGCGCGGTCTCCGCGCCCTGCCGGTCATGATCGGGGAATCCGATGCGCCCGCCGCCGAAGTCCGTCTGGGTCTGCGGCTTGGCGGCGTCATGCAGCAGTGCGCCCAGCATGAGCCCGACGCCACGGTCCGTCTCGTCGGCCAGCGGCTCGGCCAGCACCCCGCTGATCGCGGGCGCACGGGCGGCGCCGAACGCCGGTGCGGGGTCGGCGCGCAGCAGCGCGGCCTGCTCGAGCACCGCCATCGTGTGGTCGTACACGTCGAGGTGGTGGTAGTGGCTCTGCTCGACGCCGCGCAGCGCCTGCAGCTCGGGCAGCAGCGACGCGACGAGTCCCAGCCGGTCCATCCACGCCAGCCCGGCGACCGGGTCCGTGGCGGCCAGGATGCGCCGGAGCTCGGCGAAGACGCGCTCCTGCGCCACCTCCGCAGCCGTGGGCGCCGACGCCCGACCGAGCGCGATGGTGGCGTCGTCGGGGGTGAACCCGAGCTCCGTGGCCATGCGTGCCACCCGGACGACCCGCAGCGGATCGTCGGTGAACGACGAAGGTCCCACCGCCCGCAGCGTCCCCGTCTCGAGGTCGGCCGCGCCGCCGAACGGGTCGACGCGGTCGCCTCCGCCCAGAGGCAGCGCCATCGCGTTGATCGTGAGGTCGCGGACCGCGAGGTCCTCCTCGATCGTCGCGCCCCGCAGCGGGTTCAGGTCGGCGTGCCAGGAACGGTCCGGCGCGATGACGCGCCACGCGCCGAACTCCTCCGACAGCCGGAACGTCGGGCCGTCGACGGCGTCGGCGAGCCGCCGGGCCGCGGCGCGGACGTCACCGGTCATCGCGAGGTCGAGGTCGGCGACCTCGCGGCCCATCGCGAGATCCCGGACGGCCCCGCCGACGAGCCACGCCTGTTCGGCGGCGAGGACCTCACGAGCGATGGTGAGCGGCGCGGCGAGAGTCAGACCGGTGCTCCGTCGCTGTGCACCACGCGCGGGACCCGAGGCAGAAGCCCACACGTGATCTCGTAGTTGATCGTCCCGAGGGTGCGCGCGACGTCCTCCGCGAGGATGCGCTCCGCGCCGCGGCTGCCGAGCAGGACCACCTCGTCGCCGACCGAGACGCCCGTGCCCGGGCCCAGGTCCACGGTGACGTTGTCCATGCTCACGGTGCCGACCTGCGGGAACCGCCGGCCGCCGATGAGGACCTCCGCGGCGTTCGTCAGCCCCCGTCGCCAGCCGTCGCCGTACCCGACGGGGACCGTGGCGACCCACCCGGGCTGCGCCGCGATGAACCGGCGGCCGTACCCGACGCTCTCCCCCGCCGCGATCGGTTTGACCGCCGCGGTCCAGCTGACGAGCTCGAGCGCGGGCTCCAGGCCCCGGGGTGCGGGATCGACACCGAAGGGGTCGAGCCCGTAGATCCCGACGCCGACCCGGACGAGGTCGAAGTGCGACGCCGGGTCGCGCAGCACGGCCGCGCTGTTCGCCGCGTGGGCGAGGACGTCCAAGCCCGCGCGGCGCAGCTCGTCCAGCCAGCTCGTGAACCGGTCCAGCTGCTCGCCGAAGAACGTGTCGCGCGGCTCGTCGGCGGTAGCGAAATGGGTCATCGCCCCGACCAGATCCACCCCCGGGATGCTCGCCGCCCGGCGCGCGAGCGCCGTCGCGAGCGCGGGGTCGCGCGTGCCCAGCCGCCCCATGCCGGTGTCGAGCTTGATGTGCACCCGGCCGCCGCCGCGTGCGCCGATCGCGTCCAGCAGCCCTTCGGTCCAGACCACGACGTCGGCCCGCGCGGCGAGCGCGACGTCGAGCTCCTCGGTGCTCAGCGCGCCCATCACGAGGATCGGCGGATCGGTGATCCCGGCGCCGCGCAGCTCGGCCGCCTCGCCCGCGGAGACGACGGCGAGCCAGGACGCCCCGCCGGCCAGCGCCGCCCGGGCGGACGCCACCGCGCCGTGGCCGTAGCCGTCGGCCTTCACGACCGCGCACACCGCGGAGCCGGGCGCGGCCGCCGCAAAGGTTGCGACGTTCCTCGCGATCGCCGCGACGTTCACGCGGGCCTGCGCCCGGACGGTCATGTCACGTGCGCGTCATCGCCTCGAGCACGTCGAGGCGGGTGACGAGACCGACGAACCGGCCATGCTCGACCACCGGCAGGCGGTTGTGCCCCTGCTCGGCGATGATGCGGCCGGCCTCCTGCACGGAGGTCTCCGGGCTGACGGTCACCGGGTCGGGGGTCATCATCTCGTCGACCTCGGTGGCCATCGCCTTCTCGAGGCGCTGTTCGAAGTGCTTGAACGACTCGAGCCAGATGACGCCGCCCATGATGTCGAGGTGGTGGGGCAGGTGCAGGTCGCCCTCCTCCTCGGACAGGATGAGGTCGGCCTCGGTCACGATGCCCACGCACCGTCCTGCCTCGTTGACGACGGGCAGGCCCGGGAGCGCGTGCTCCTTCATGAGGCTCAGGACCTCTTGGACGGGGGTGCCTGGCGCGACGGTGACGACGTCGCGCTCCATGATCTCGGAGACGTGCATTGCGGCCGAAGGCTACCCGGCCGCCAGGTCGCGCGCGCGGCCCAGCGCCGCGATGACATCGGAGGCGATCACGCCGTCGGCTCCCCGCTCGGCGCCCGCGAGGCGCCCGGCGAGCGCATGGAGGCGAACCCCCGCGGCTGCGGCGGCCAGCGTGTCGATCCCGGACGCGAGCAGCGCGCCGATCGTCCCCGCCAGGACGTCGCCCGTCCCGGCCGTCGCCAGCATCGGCGCGGCGATCGGATTGACGATGCTCGTCCCGTCGGGCGCGGCCGCGATGGTGTCGTCGCCTTTGAGCACGACCACCGCGTCGGCGCGTCGCGCCGCCTCGCGCACGTGGTGCAGTCGCCGCGCGCTGACGTCGCCGGAGGACACGTCGAGCAGGCGGCCGAGCTCGCCCGCGTGCGGCGTGAGGATGGTGGGCGCGATGCGCGCCGCGATCGACTCGAGCGCCCCCGCGTGCGCGTTCAGCGCGTCGGCGTCGATGACGAGTGGGGCGTCGACCGTCGCCGCGACCTCGCGCGCGAACGCGAGCGCCCCGTCCGTGCGTCCCAGCCCCGGGCCGAGCACCAGGACGCCGCCGTGCTGGGCGACCGCGTCGGCGACGTCGGAGGCCCCGGATGCCGTGTGGGCCCCCTCGGCGTCCGGCAGGCCGCGCGTCATGACCTCCGTGAGCTTGATCTCGAAGATGTCCTCCAGCCCGGCCGGCACGAGGGCGGTCACGTAGCCGGCGCCCGCGCGCGCGGCGGCCTCAGCGGCCAGACAGGCAGCGCCGGTCATCCCACGTGAGCCGCCCGCCACCACGACATGGCCGCCGGTGAACTTCGTGCTCGCCGCACCCCGCCGCGGCAGCCGCCGGATCAGGGTGTCGTCGGACAGCCCGGCCTCCGGTGTGACGGGAGCGCCCGGCGGGATGCCGATGTCGATGACCTCCACGCGCCCGGCCAGCGCCTTGCCCGGCTGCACCCACAGGCCGGGCTTGGCGGCCGCGAACGTGGCGGTCGCGACCGCGCGCACCGCGTCGCCCGCCACCTCGCCGGTGGACGCGTCGACGCCGCTCGGGATGTCAGCGGCGACCACAGGCACACCGGACCCGTTCAGGGCGGCGATCACCGCGTCGGCGGGCGGGCGTGGTGCGCCGCGGACCCCGGTGCCCAGCAGGGCGTCGACCGCGACCGCCGCGCCGTCGAGCACCGCGGGATCGAACCCCTGCACCGGCACCGGCAACCGCTCGAGGTTCGCGAGCGCATCACCGCCGTAGGCGTCGGCCGCGACCACCGCCGCGACCGTGACGTCGCGCCCCGCGTCGTGCAGCAGCCGCGCGGCGACGAACCCGTCCCCGCCGTTGTTGCCCGGCCCGCACAGCACGACCACGCGGCCCTCCGGCGCCGTGTCGGCGACCACGCGGGCCAGCCCCTCGCCGGCGCGCTCCATGAGATCGAGCGACGGGATCTTCAGGTCGTCGATCGCCCACCTATCGGTGGCGCGCATCTGCGGCGCGTCGGGAAGCGGGGTCGTCCACTCCGGCAGCGTCATCGCGCCACCACCACGGCCACGGCGCCGGCAGTGTCGCGCGAGTGGGTCAGGGAGATCTCGACATCGACCTCGAGATCGGCCAGGGCGCCGTGCAGCGCCACGCCGATCTGCGCCGCCTCGCCGACCACTTCGATGTCCTGGTGGTTCCACGCCTCCAGGCGCAGGGCCTTCGCCACGGCCTCCTTGACGCAGAACCGCGCCGCGAGGTGCTGCGCCGGCCGCGCCTTGCGCGCCGCGTACGCGCGCTCGCCCTCGGTGAAGACGCGCTGCTCCAGTCCGGGGCGACGCTCCAGCGCCTCCTCCATCCGGGAGATCTCCAGCAGGTCGATGCCGACGCGCACGCCGTCAGCGTACCCGTGCCGTCAGCGTGGAATGAGCGTGCTCATTCGACCGTGACGGTCTTCGCCAGGTTCCGCGGCTGATCGACGTTCAGCCCGCGGGTGCGCGCGATCGCGTACGCCAGCAGCTGCAGGGGGATGACGGCCAGGATCGGCTGGAGCATCCAGTCGATCTTCGGCACGCGCAGCACGACCTCGGCGTGCTCGCCGATCTCCGTGTTGCCCTCCGTCGCGACGGCGATGACGTGAGCGCCGCGCGCGCGGACCTCCTGCATGTTGCTCACGACCTTCTCGAGCACCGGCGAATCGGTCGCGACGGCGACCACCGGGGTCGCCTCGTCGAGCAGCGCGATCGGACCGTGCTTCATCTCGCCCGCCGCGTAGGCGTCCGTGGCGATGTAGCTGATCTCCTTGAGCTTCAACGCACCCTCGAGCGCGACCGGGAGCCCGATGTGGCGCCCGATGTAGAGGAAGAAGCTGGACGGACCGAACCGCTCGGCGACGGGCTGGATGCGCGCCTCCTCGCCCTCGAGCAGCTCGGTGATCGCGTGCGGGATGCGCTTGAGATCGGCGATCAGCTCGCGGCGGCGCGATTCGGGCAGCGTGCCCTGCAGCTCGGCGAGCCGCAGCGCCAGCAGGTACATGACCGCGACCTGGCACAGGAAGGTCTTCGTCGCCGCGACGCCGATCTCCAGCCCGGCACGGGTGAAGAGCACGCCGTCGGCGTCCCGGGTGGCCTGCGAGCCCATGACGTTGGTGATGGCCAGGACCGTCGCGCCGCGCTCACGCGCGAGACGCATGGCGGCCAGCGTGTCCGCGGTCTCGCCCGACTGGGTGACCCCGATGACCAGGTCGCCCTCACCGAGCACGGGGTTGCGGTAGCGGTACTCGGACGCGACCTCGACCTCGACGCGCATGCGGGCCCATTCCTCGATCGCGTAGCGCCCGATCAGACCGGCGTGATAGCTCGTGCCGCACGCGACGACGACGATCCGCTTGACGCCCTGCAGGAGCTTCTCGTCGAGCGCGCCAGGTTCGTCGAGGTCCACCCCGTCCTCGCGGACGGTACGGTCGGCGATCGTCTCGGCGACGGCGTCGGCCTGCTCGTGGATCTCCTTGAGCATGAAGGTCTCGAAGCCGCCCTTCTCGGCGGCCTCCTCGTCCCAGTCCACGCGCTCGACGGACCGGTCGATCGGGGTGCCGTCGGGCGTCTGCAGCTCGACGCCCTCGGGGCGGACGACGACGATCTCGTCGTTCTCGATGAGCTGGACCTCGCGCGTCTCCTTGAGGAACGCGGGGATCGCCGAGGCGATGAACTGCTCGCCGTCGCCGCGGCCGATGACGAGCGGGCACTCCTTGCGAGCGCCCACGAGCAGCCCGGCCTCGTCCGCGCTCATCGCGACGAACGCGTAGTGGCCTTCGAGCTCGGCGTACGCCGCGCGGACGGCGGTCACGAGATCGCCGTCGACGAGGTGCCCGCTGATGAGGTGCGCGATGACCTCCGCGTCGGTCTCGCTCGTGAAGGTGCAGCCCTCGGCGAGGAGGCGCTGCTTCAGCGCCATGTAGTTCTCGACGATGCCGTTGACGACCACGTGCACGCGGTCGGTCGTGTCGAAGTGCGGGTGGGCGTTCTCCTCGTTGACGCGCCCGTGCGTCGCCCAGCGGGTGTGGCCGATCCCCGTCGCGAGCTCCTGCGTCGCGGTCGCGGTCGCGGTGGTCTCAGCCGCCGCTGCGGCGCCCTGACGGGCCGCGATGGCCTCCTCCAGGTGGCTGAGGTTGCCGACGGCGCGGACGGAGTCGATCGCGCCGTCGCGCAGGACGGAGACTCCAGCGGAGTCGTACCCGCGGTATTCGAGCTTCTGCAGGCCGGCGAGGAGCAGCTCCTGGGCCGGCCGTGTCCCGACGTATCCGACGATCCCGCACATGCGGAGAGCCCTTTCTGCGGGGGTGCAATCCAGCGCCCGTCCTGGGCGTAGGACGGCGTTCGACAGTAGCAGTCGGCCTCCTGCGCAGGCCGACGATCAGCCGAGCGGTGTGACGCCTGTCACGCGACGCCGGCGGTCTCGCGGACCAGCGCCACGAGCCGGCCACACACGTCGTCGGCCTCCTCGTCGCCTGGGGCCTCGACCATCACGCGCACGAGCTGCTCGGTGCCGCTCGCGCGGACCAGGACGCGGCCACGGCCCTCCAGCGCCCCGTTCTCGCGCTCGATCGCCGCAGCGAGCTCCATGCTCTCCATCGCGGCGTCGCGGTCGGCGACGGGCACGTTCACCAGGCGCTGCGGGAGCTTGTCCATCGCGTCGCGCCGGGCGAGGTCGCCGCCGGCGAGGGCCTCAAGGGTGAGCAGCGCCGTCGCGACCCCGTCACCAGAGGGGCAGAACCCGAGGTCGATGACGTGCCCGGACTGCTCGCCGCCGAGCGCCCACCCGCGCGAACGAAGCTC
The DNA here is from genome assembly GCA_005788585.1 of Actinomycetota bacterium. The sequence goes on from SYBY01000458.1 coordinate 7,485, forward strand.
TTCCAGGACATAGCGGTCGCCCACCTTCGTGATCGCGACCTCGATGCCCGCCTCGCGCATCGCGGTGTGGAAGCCGTAGTTCGTCATCACGGTGACGGCCACGCCGCCGCCGAGCCGCCCGGCGCTGCGCAGGTGCAGCGCCGCGAGCGCGATGAGCTCGTCGCCGTCGACGATCTCGCCGGACCCGTCGACGGCCAGCACGCGGTCACCGTCTCCGTCGAAGGCGAAGCCCACGTCGTGCTCTCCGCCGCGCATGCCGGCGACCAGCGCATCGAGGTGGGTGGAGCCGCAGCCGTCGTTGATGTTGCGGCCGTCGGGCGCGTCGCCGATGACGTCGACGTGTGCGCCGAGGCGCCGGAAGATCTCGGGTGCGACGCGGTAGGTCGCCCCGTGCGCGCAGTCGAGCAGCACGCGGCGGCCGGACAGGTCGAGCGCCTCGAAGCGCGTCTGCAGCGCGCGGAGGTAGTCCTCCTGCGTGCCGTGCAGCGCGCGGATGCGGCCGATCCCGTCGGTGGGCGGCGCGACCGCATCGTCGAGACGCGCCTCGATCGCGGCCTCGGTCGCGTCCGACAGCTTGAAGCCGTCGGCCGCGAAGAACTTGATGCCGTTGTCGGCGAACGGGTTGTGCGACGCGCTGATGACGGCCGCGAGGTCGAAGCCGTAGCGGCGCACGAGCAGCGGGGCGGCCGGCGTCGGCAGGACACCGCCCAGCAGGACCTCGGCGCCCGCCCCGGCGGCGCCTGCGGCCAGGGCCGCCTCGAGCATCTCGCCCGACTCACGGGTGTCGCGGATGACGAGCACCCGAGGGTGCTCGGTGGCAGCCTGCAGCGTCGCCGCGCGACCGAGGCTCACCGCCAGGTCGGCGGTGAGCAGATCGCCGGCGACGCCACGGACGCCATCGGTGCCGAACAGCTTGCGGGCCATTCGAAGAAGTGTGACGCGAGCGCCGGTTAGCGCTTGCTGAACTGCGGCCGCTTGCGGGCCTTCTTCAGGCCGGCCTTCTTGCGCTCCTTGGCCCGTGCGTCACGGGTCAGGAAGCCGCGGCGCTTGAGCTCGCCACGCAGGTTCGGGTCGGCCTCGAGCAGCGCCCGGGAGATGCCGTGACGCAGCGCGCCGGCCTGGGCGGAGACGCCGCCACCGTGCATGCGCGCGATGACGTCCATCTTCTCCTCGTACCCGACGGCCTCCAGCGGCTGGCGGATGTTCCGCTGCAGCGTGGCCCGCGGGAAGAACTGGTCCAGCGTCTTGCCGTTGATGATGTACGCGCCCGTGCCGGGCTTGAGGATCACGCGGGCGACAGCGGTCTTGCGCTTGCCGGTCGCGCGGTAGCGCGCGTCGGCGGCGAGCTCGATGGCCGCGGCGATGGGCTGCTGGTCGAGCAGGTCGTC
>SYBY01000459.1 GCA_005788585.1 Actinomycetota bacterium
GGCGACGCATCCCGCGCGCCGCAGTGGATGCACGACTCGGGCCTCGAGTGGCTGCACCGCCTGATCGACGACCCGCCGCGCCTGTGGCGCCGGTACGTCAAGGACGGGCTGCCGTTCGTCTTCGGCATGCTCGTCCGCTGCGCGTGGCGTGGGCGGGGCGAGCGCCGGGCGGCGCGCCGGCTGGCGCGCCACCCGGTGTCCTGACGGCGAATCAGCCGCGCGGGATCTCGACGACCCACGAGACCCACGGCCGGTCGCCGAAGGTCGTGTGGACCGGAATGCCGCGCGCGCCGAAGTACTCGTCGACGGCGCGGCGGACGCCGAACGTGCCGCCCGGCAGGTCGCCGTCGAAGTAGTCGTGGCCGGCGAAGATCGCGCCCGGCCGCATCCGCGGGTGCCAGTCGGCGAGGTCCTCGAGGACCGACTCGTAGTCGTGGCGCGCGTCGATGAACGCGAAGTCCAGCGTGCCCTCGCCGATGCGCTGCGCGCCCTCGTTGCCGGTCATCCGCCAGATCTCGCTGCGCTCGCCATACGGCGCAAGCCGCTGCCGCGTTTCGGCGTAGTAGCTGTCGTGCTCGTCCTGCGTGACGTTCGAGGTGTCGTAGTACTCCTCGGTCGGCGCAGCCTGCCACGGGTCGATCGAGATCAGCCGGCCGCGCCAGCTGCCGAGGATCGCCGCGGATGTCCGGCCGCGCTTGACGCCGACCTCGACACCCAGGCCGGTGAGGCCCCGGCGGTTGAGCAGGTGCCCGACCTCGTACAGGTGCGCGAGGTTGTCGAGACTCCGGCCGTAGCTGGGGCGCATCGCGCGCTTGGCGGTGAAGCGCACCCCCCTGCCGACGATGTTCTGGTGCTGGATGGCGCGGACGTAGGCGCCCCGCCAGCCGCGTTCACGGGGAAGGATGGCGTCGACCTTCTCGGCCCACGGGACGCCGTATGCGAGTTCTGCCGTCATGGTCCGCGTGATGCTGGCGGTCGCCACGTGCGCCGGTGTTACGTTCTGGTTGCCCGGCCCAAGCACGGGCTCGCGCATCCGTTGCTTGGACGTGACGACGCACGATGCCCGGCCCGCCGCGGCCGACGACACCGACCTGGGCTTCCACGTCGAACGCAGTCGCCCCGGCGATCCACTGCTCGTGGCGTTCGGCGGCATGGCGGGCGCGGGGAATCCCACGCTCTTCGAGTTCGGTCGCCTCACCCGCGATGTGCCGTCCCAGCGATGCCTGCTGCGCGACCACCAGCGCGCGTGGTACCACCACGGCGTGCGCGGTGCGGGCGACGACCTCGCATCGGTCGAACGGCTCCTGCGGCGGGTGGTCGACGAGACGCAGCCCGAGCGGATCGTGATGGTCGGCGTCTCGACGGGCGGGTACGCCGCCATGCTGTTCGGTCACCGCGTCGGCGCGGATGTGGTCCACGCGTTCTCACCCCAGACGTTCCTCGATCCCGTGCTCCGGCGTCGCCACCGCGAGCCGCGCTGGTCCGCTGAGACCGCGGCGCTCATGGCGTCCGGTCGCGCCGACACCACCGCACTGGACCTGGCCGTCGCGCTGCGGACGCCGACTGCCGATCGTGTCCCGGCCATCCACCTCTGGTACTGCCCGAGCGAGCAGCCCGACGCGGTGCACGCCACGCACGTGATCGAGGTTCCGGCCGTCACGCTGCACTGCGTCCCGCACGGGGACCACCTCCTCGTCAAGTGGCTGCGCGACGAAGGTCATCTCATCCCGATCCTGGCGTCGGCACTCGCGGGCGACCCCCGCCGGCCATCCCGGACGAGATCGCGCCACGCCTGCGTGCGAAGACCGATCAGCTCTACCTGCTGCGGCGGCGCTGGTGGATGCTCAAGCACCGCCGCCGCGCCCGGCAGGCGCGCTGACCGCTCAGCCGGACGTCCCGGCGCGGCGGTGACGCACCTGCCACCACCGGCGACGTGCGATCCACGCTGCTGATGGCCGAGCGCGTAGCACGGGGTCGATCTCGCCGGGCCGCCGCCCCGGGTCGGTCCCGGCCAGGGCGCTCTCGACGATCGGATCGAGGTGTCCCACGTCGCGCAGCCAGCGCACGATGTGGTGCCCGCCCTCGGGGAACGCGTGCAGTCTCACCCCCGGGACCTCGGCCACGTGGGTGGCGTGGACGACGTCCTCCTGCTCGACGACGTCGTACCAGAGGTGGTGCACCGTCCGGCTCGGCCGCGCGGAGAGGATGGGGACCAGGTCGCCGAAGCGCTCGTCGTAGCCGCCGGACGCCACGAGGCTGTCGACCTCGCGCCGCCAGCGCGGCTCGCGATGGCGCCGCCGGAGCACGGGATCGATGAAGGTCTGCGGCGCGAAGGCGTGGACGACGTCGGCGTCGATCCGGTGGCCGAGCAGCATCGCCGCGAACCCACCCGCCGACGCGCCCACGACGACCACCCTGCTGGGCCGGGCGTCCGCCACGATCTCGCGCAGCCGCCCCTCGACCGCGACCAGGTCGTCTCCGATGCCGCGGACGCCACGGTGGTACCAGGCCCGGTGATGGTCGCGCAGGAGGGCACGCTGTGCTCCGAGCCGACTGGTGAAGCGCGCGAACTCGAACGCCGGCTGGTTGCCCCGCTCGGCGAGTCCGCCGAACGCGATGACGAGCGGCTCGCCGGGTGCCGAGAGGTCGAGCTGGACGCCGAGCGCCTCGTCGTCATCGAGCTGGACGGGCGGCGGCTGGACCGTGGACACAGCGGCGATGGTAGTCGCGCACCGGGCGATCGTCGGCGGTGTTTCACCACCTGAGAACAACTTGTCCGATCGCGTGCAAGAACCTTGGCGGTCGCACCGTTCTCCTGTCAGACGTCTGTACCGCTCCACCGTCCGCGTGCGCTCTCGACGATGGTGGGGCCCAGCACCAAAAGGACCGCCACATGCTTCGAGCCCGTCTCCTTGCGCCTGCACTGGCGCTCACCGCGATTGCCGTCGTCCCCGCAGGGGCGTCTGCTGACCTCACGGTGCCCGAGACGCTGTTGCTCGACAGCTACAGCCCGGCGAACGTGGGGTTCTCCGGCCCGGTGACCACCGCCGAGCCGCTCACGGCCGGGACGGCCTACGTCGCCGAAGTGCGGGGCACCTACTCGCGCTACCAGCCGAGGCTCATGGCGGCATCGTCCGCTGACCACCTGCTGTGCGGCACGCCGGAGGACGAGCCGCAGACGCCGTCGCCCGGCCGCCCGGTGAGCCGAGTCGGCGTCGACGCGGAGTTCCTGTTCGCCCGGGTCAACCAGACGACGTGCACCGCCGGGAAGCCCGCCGGGTTCTTCCAGGCGAACACGGGCTCGGGCTTCAGCCACCCCACCGCCAACGGCGCGCCGTTCGCCGCGGCCGCCGCCGGGCACGCCTACACCTACGTGCTCCAGGGCCAGGGTCAGCCGGTCAGCTTCCGCATCACCGACTCCGAGACGCGCGACAACAACGGCGTGCTGACCATCGTCGTGCGGCAGGCCACACCCGCCGAGATCGCCGGTGCGACCCCGCCGCAGACGCCCCTCGCGGAGACAGCGGCCGCGGCCGGTGCCGCCGGGCTCATCGCCGGTCCGGCGCCGAAGGCGTGCGTGAGCCGGCGGAGCTTCCGCATCCGCATCCGCTCCTACCGCAAGGACCCCGTGCGCACCGCGACCGTGCGGGTGAACGGCAAGACCGTCAAGGTGGTTCGCGCGAAGATCAACGGCGTCACGCGCACCGTGAGCACGGTCGATCTCCGCGGCCTGCCGGCGGGCCGTGCGACGGTGCAGATCACCGCGCGCCTGCGCTCGGGCAAGATCCAGAACGGTGTCCGGCGCTACCAGACCTGCAAGCCCAAGCGCGCCGGGGGCACGCCGAAGCTGTAGCCGGCGGCGTAGGGTTCCGGTCCGTGCCCTACGACGCCTTCGGCAACGAGATCAAGCAGTCCGACCCGCTTGCGGGTCTCGGCTCCCCGACCGGCGGGCCGTCCGGCATCCCGGGCGGGCCGAAGCGCCGCGGGCCGGGCGCGGCGATCGCGGTCGCGGTCGGCGTGCTGGTCGTCATCGGCATCGCGGTCGGGCTGTTCGTCCTGGGGACGACGGACTCGGACACCAAGAGCACCGGGTCGACGTTCACCATCAACTCCGACACGCCGGAGCCCGACGCGCCGGTTGCACAGGCCGAAGAGCCGGTCGCTGAGGCCGATCCCGAACCCGAGCCTGACCCCGAGACCCCGGCATCCGCCGAGCCGCCCGCGCCCGTCGAACCGCCGACGGGCCTGCAGCCCGGCTCGCTGCTGCGCCGTGCCAACCTCCAGGTCGCCCTGCAGCGCCTGCGCGAGGAGGCGAAGGGCCGGCCGCGCTCCGTGCGGGTCGAGGCGCTGCGCGTCGACGCGCAGGTCGTCCTCAACGATGGCCGGCTGCGCAACGCACAGGCGACGTGGGACGGCGAGGTGCGCGTGATCAGCACCACGCCGACGCCCATCGGCGGACTCGAGACGTTCTCCTGGTCGGCCGTGGACCCGGCCGCCATGCCGAGGCTCGTCCGCAGCGCGTCCGGCCGGGCGCGCAAGCCGGCGTCGTCGTTCAACTACGCCGTGCTCAACGACGCGTCTGGGTTGCGGTGGGTGGCGTTCCTGAAGACGGGTGAGGCGTTCATCGCGTCACCCGGCGGCAGCATCCAGCGGCAGATCAGCGGCTGAACCGGTCGCCGTGCGGTATGCATGCATATTGCTAGCATCGCATGCATGACGAATGTGCAGGTTCGCGGCGTGCCGGAAGACGTGCACCGTCGGCTGCGCTCCCAGGCCGCGCTCTCGGGCCAGTCACTGAACGAGTATCTCCTGGCGCGGATGACCGAGCTCGCCAGCGTCCCGACGATCGGCGAGCTCGCAGAGCGCATCCGGGAGCAAAGCCCGTACGCAGGTCCGTCCAGCGCCGCCGCGATCCGCGCCGAGCGCGACGCGCGCTGAGGTGCTCGTCGTCGACGCGAGCGTGGCGGTCGACTTCCTGCTGGGTCGCCCCTCCACCCTGGCCGCCGTCAGCGAGGAGATGGCCGGACGCGAGCACGAGCCGTGGCACGTGCCGGAGGTGCTGGAGCTCGAGGCGCTCAGCGCGCTGCGCCGCCTCGCGCGGACCGGCGAGATCACCGAGGAGCGCGCCGCCGGGGCGGTCTCCGATCTCGGTCGCCTGCGTGCGGTGCGCTATCCCCACGCCCCGCTGCGCGCACGCGTCTGGAGCCTTCGCGACGAGCTCACCCCGTATGACGCTGCCTACGTCGCGCTCGCCGAAGGGTTGGATGCCAGGCTGCTCACGGCTGACGCCGGGCTGGCGGCGCGCGGCGGCACGCACCTTGGCCCGTCGCGGGTCCGCCACGTCGCGTAGCCGCCAGGCCGCGCGCGACACCTCCCTCGGACGCGTGACCTGATCAGGACGAGGCCTGGGTCAGTGCGCTCGCTGGACCACGATCCCCGAACCACCGCCGCCCCAGCCACAGCGCCACGTACACCAGCCCCACCAGCACCGGCACCTCGATCAGCGGTCCGACCACCCCGGCAAGCGCCTGCCCCGATGTCGCCCCGAACACGCCGACCGCCACAGCGATCGCCAGCTCGAAGTTGTTCGACGCCGCGGTGAACGACAGCGATGCCGTCTTCGCGTACCCGAGCCCCAGCGCGTGCCCGGCCGCGAACGCCACGAAGAACATGATCAGGAAGTAGATGAGCAGCGGCACCGCGATGAGCGCGACGTCGAGCGGGTTGCTCGTGATCGCGTCGCCCTGGATGGCGAACAGCATCACGATCGTGAACAGCAGCCCGTAGAGCGCGAACGGCCCGATCCGCGGCAGGAACTCCTCTGCGTACCAAGCGTCTCCACGCCGGGCGATGCCGATGCGCCGCGTCAGATATCCGGCGGCGAGCGGGATGCCGAGGAAGATCAGCACCGTTCGTGCGACCTCCCACATCGAGACCTCGAAGCCCTGGGTGTCGAGCCCGAGCAGATCGGGCAGCGCGGTCAGATAGAACCAGCCGAGCAGCGAGTACGCGACGATCTGGAAGAGCGAGTTGATGGCGACCAGGAGCGCCGTGGCCTCGCTGTCGCCGCAGGCCAGGTCGCTCCAGATGAGCACCATCGCGATGCACCGCGCGAGCCCGACGATGATCAGGCCGGTACGGAACTCGGGGTGGTCGGCGAGGAACAGCCACGCCAGCGCGAACATCAGCAGCGGCCCGACGATCCAGTTGAGGATCAGCGACGCCCACAGCATCCGCCGTTCGCCCGTCAGCCGGCCGAGTTCCTCGTAGCGAACCTTCGCGAGGACCGGGTACATCATGAGCAGCAGGCCGAGGGCGATCGGCAGCGAGACGGTGCCGATCCGCAGCGCGTCGAGCGCGTCGTCGAATCCGGGGACCAGCGCACCGAGCGCGAGGCCCGCGGCCATCGCCAGGACGATCCAGAGCGGGAGCCAGCGGTCGAGCGTGGAGAGCCGGCCGACGACGGGATCGGCCGCGGTGGGCGTGCTCACACGACGACCTTCCCGCTCACGTCGCAGGCAGCGGCAAGCGTGTTGTAGACGGTCCCGTACTTCGTCAGATTGCGCTCGAGCAGATCGACGCGCGCGGGCGGCTCGTCGGTCACGAGCGTGAGCGTCCAGCGGATCGCGACGAATCGCGGGGGCGACTGCTGGCGTTCTGCGGTGACCTCGACCGAGGCGCCAGCCTGACGGAACTCCAGGATCTCGCTGAAGCGCTCGACGTTCTTCAGCAAGCAGGCCGCGAACGCGCTGCACAGGAGCTCCGCGGGACCGGGCAGCTCGTCGCCCATCGCCGGCGCGCTGTCGAAGCGGATCGTGGACTGCTTCGCGGTGATCTCCGAGACGCCGGGTGCTGTGATCCGTGCGTGCACGGTGTAGGCGGTGGTATCGGCCATCAGCGGAGGCTACGGCGACGCCACGGCGCGGTCATCCGTGCGTGGCCCCACGCGCAGTCCGTGGCCATCCGCGGACGACGCTGTCGGCAGCAGCCGCGACAGCACCCCCGCCAGCAGCACGAACACCACCGACGCCCACAGACACGCCTCGAGCCCCTGCCACTGGTACAGCAGCCCCGAGAGCACCGTGCCCGTCAGCCGCCCGAACGCGTTGGCCATGTAGTAGAAGCCGACGTTCATCGCGACCTTGTCGCCGTCGGCGTAGGCGAGGATCAGGTACGAGTGCACCGCCGAGTTCATCGCGAAGATCACGCCGAACGCGATGAGCCCGACGACCAGCACGATGCTCGCGTCCGCCCCCGCCGCCAGCGCGATCGCGATGCCCGCCGGGAACGCGGCGAGCACGAACGCCAGCCAGGTCGCGGTGCGCCCGTCCGGGTCGCGGACGAACCGCGGCGCCGTCGCCTGCACGATCCCGTAGCCGATCACCCAGACGGCGAGGAACGTCCCGACCTCCCAGAAGCTCCACCCCAGGACCGTCCGCAGATACACCGGCAGGCCGACGACGAACCACACGTCGCGCGACGCGAACAGGAAGATCCGCGCCGCCGCCAGCAGGTTCACCGCGCGGCTGTTGGAGAACATGTGGCGGAACTTCGCCTGCGCGTCGGGCCGGCCCAGGTCGCCGCGCATCATCACGAGGACGACCACCAGCGCGCTGCCGACCAGACCGGCAAGCACGAGCAGCGCGGTCTGGAAGCTCGTCAGCGTCAGCAGTGCGCCGCCGACGAAGAACCCGACGCCCTTCAGCGCGTTCTTCGAGCCCGTCAGGATCGCGACCCACGTGTAGAGCGAGCCCGGGGCGTCCTCGGGGACCACGAGCTTCACCGCGCTCTTCGAGCTCATCTTCGTGAGGTCCTTCGCGATGCCGCTCAGGCCCTGCGACACCATCACGTACGGGACGACGAGCCACGGGTCGGGCGCCAGCGCCAGCATCCCGAGCGCGGCGAGCTGGACGCTCAGCCCGCCGAGCAGCGTGCTGCGCAGCCCGAACCGCGCGGCGAGGTAGCCCCCGACGAGGTTCGTGACGATGCCGAAGACCTCGTAGAAGAGGAACAGCATCGCGACCTCGAACGGGCTGAACCCCCGCTCGTAGAAGTAGAAGAGGACGAGCATGCGCAGCGCACCGTCGGTGACGGTGTCCGCCCAGTACGCGCCCGTGACGAGCGCGTAGTTGCGCAGGTCGCCCTCCTGCCTCACGGCAGCGACGCCCCGACGATCGCCGCCAGCTCGACGAGCCGGTTCGCGTAGCCCCACTCGGTGTCGTACCAGGCGAGCACCTTCACCTGGGTCTCGTCGATGACCATCGTCGACGGCGCGTCGACGATGCTCGACCGCGGGTCGTTGACGTAGTCCACGGAGACGAGCGGGCGCTCCTCGTAGCCGAGGATGCCGTCGAGCGCACCGGCGGCCGCGGCGCGCAACAGGCCGTTGACCTCGTCGACGGTGGTGGGGCGCGCGACATCGAAGACGCAGTCGGTGAGCGACGCGTTGAGCAGCGGCACCCGCACGGCCAGGCCGTTCAGCTTGCCCTGCAGCTCGGGGAAGATGAGCGCGATCGCGGTGGCGCTGCCGGTCGTCGTCGGGATGAGCGACATGCCGGCGGCCCGTGCGCGTCGCAGGTCCTTGTGCGGGGCGTCGACGATCGTCTGCGTGTTGGTGAGGTCGTGCAGCGTGGTGATCGCGCCGCGCTCGATGCCGAGGCCCTCGTGCAGCACCTTGACGACGGGCGCCAGGCAGTTCGTCGTGCACGAGGCGGCCGTGACGACGTCGAACACCTCAGGGTCGTACCGGCCGTCGTTGACGCCGACGACGACGTTCAGCGCCCGGTCGTCCTTCACCGGCGCGGCGACGACGACCTTGCGCACGCCCGCGTCGAAGTACGGCTGCAGCGACGCCATGGTGCGGAACTTCCCGCTGCACTCGAGCACGATGTCGACGCCCTCCCACGGCACGTCGCCGGGGGCGCCGTGGCTGCTGTGGGAGATCGCCGTCCCCTCGACGACGAGCTCGTCACCCTGCCCGCGGACGTCGCGGTCCCACCGCCCGTGGACGGAGTCGAACGTGAGCAGGTGGGCCGACGTGGCGGCGTCGGCGCGCAGCTCGTTGATGTGGGTGAACCTGAGGTCGGCGCGGCCCCAGGCGGCGCGGAGTGCCAGGCGCCCCATGCGCCCGAACCCGTTGATGGCGATGGTGGTCACACCGCCGACGGTATTCCATCGACAAACATCGCTGCAATGCCCGATCACACGGTGTTCACATCCTCGCCGCAGCCGGGCCCGTGTGGCATGCTGGATCGATGTCCGTCGATCTTGAGCTGACCCCGAAGACCAAGCGGCCCAAGGGCGAACCGTGCTGCGAGCCGATCGTCTACCCCGACGTCGACCGCGCCGGCGCGATCCGCATGGCCCAGCTGGCCAAGGCCCTCGGCGACCCCATCCGCCTCCAGCTCGTCGATGTTTTGCGCAAGCACGCCGGCCAGGTGTGCGTGTGCGAGCTCGTGCCGCTCTTCGACATCGCCCAGCCCACACTGAGCCACCACCTCAAGAAGCTGCGCGACGCCGGGATCGTCGACTCCGAGCGCCGCGGCCTGTGGGCCTACTACTACGTCGTGCCCGAGGCACTCGACCCGCTGGCGGCCTGGCTCGGCGACGCCTGACGCGCCTCGCATTGACATTCGTCGATGTAGTCCCTAGCGTGGCCACATCGACGTCTATCGATCTATGGAGTCCTGCTCATGTCCGACTGCTGCTCGACCGACACCCAGGCGACCTGTTGCGAGCCGACCGAGAAGGCCACGTGCTGCGGCGAGGAGACCTCCGGCTCCAGCTCATGCGGATGCGCCGCCGGACGTGACGAGAGCGAGATCCGCGAGGCCGTCCGCTCGCGCTACGCCGCCGCTGCCATCGCGGTGACGGACGGCCCGGACGCCGCGGCCTGCTGCGGCGAGGCGGCCGTGATCACCGACGAGCAGGCGGAGGTCTTCGGCGCCGCGCTCTACGGCAGCGACGCCGACGCCCTGCCTGACGCCGCCACGATGGCGTCGCTCGGGTGCGGCAACCCCACCGCCGTCGCCGAACTGCACGAGGGCGAGACCGTGCTCGACCTCGGCTCGGGCGGCGGCATCGACGTCCTGCTCTCGGCCCGTCGCGTCGGCCCCACGGGGAAGGCCTACGGGCTCGACATGACCGACGAGATGCTCGACCTCGCGCGGCGCAACCAGGAGCAGGCGGGCGTCGAGAACGTGGAGTGGCTGCGCGGCGAGATCGAGGCCATCCCGCTCCCCGCGTCGTCGGTCGACGTCGTCATCAGCAACTGCGTCATCAACCTCTCCGCCGACAAGGCGCAGGTCCTGCGCGAGGTCGCCCGGGTCTTGCGGCCCGGCGGGCGGGTGGCCGTCAGCGACGTCGTCGCCGACCCGGAGATGGACGACGCCACCCGCGCCGACATGCAGCAGTACACCGGCTGCATCGCGGGTGCGCTGACCGCCGAGGACTACCGCTCGCTGCTCGGTGCGGCGGGTCTCACCGGCATCGAGGTCCAGGAGACGCACCGCGTCCACGAGTTCGCGGCGTCGGCCATCATCCGTGCGCGCCGGCCGTAGCCGCCGCGTTGCGGCCGTACATGACGCGCGCGAAGATGCCGGCGGTCACCAGCATGAACGAGCTGTAGACGGCCGCGGGGACGGCGAGCTCCTCGTTGACCGACGCGCCGATCGCCACCGCGAGCGCCGCGTTGTGGACGCCCAGCTCGATCGCGATCGCGGTGGACTGCGGGCCGTCCAGGCGCACGACCCGCGCCGCGGTGTAACTCACCGACATCGCCGCCAGGTTCAGCGCCAGGGCGGCGGCGAACACGATGCCGATGTTGTCGAGCACCGTCTCGGTCTGCGACGCGACCGCCGCGACGACCACGACGCCGAACGTGCCCAGCGCCACCCGCTTGATCTGGCGCTCGTGCGCAGCGATCCACTCCGGGCGGCGCGCCGCGAACGTCATCCCGGCGGCCAGTGGCAGCGCGATGCCCAGCGTCACGCGCGCGACGATGCGCGGCATCGACAGGTCGTCGGCCAGCTCGTCCGCGCCGAAGACCTCCGTCGCCAGGCCCAGGTAGAAGGGCACCGTGACCACCGACAGCGCGCTGCTGACGCCGGTCATGGTGACCGACAGCGCGGTGTCCCCTCGGGCCAGGTGCGTGAGGAGGTTGGCGAACGCGCCGCCGGGCGCGGCGCCGAGGAGCACGAGCCCGGCGGCCAGCACCGGGTCCAGGCCGAACAGCTCCGCCATGGCGAACGCCAGCAGCGGGGCGATCAGCAGCAGGTTCACCATGCCGACCGCCACCCCGCGCGGCGCGGTGACGACGCGCTTGAAGTCCGCGACCGTCAGCGACGTGCCGAGCGCGAACATGATGACCGCCAGCCCCGCCGTGAGGAAGCCGGTCGCAACGGGAGACGCCTCCATGCGTCGCCGACCCTATCCGTGTTCGGCGGTGCGAGTGCGATGCTGCGCCGCGCATGACCGGCCGGCGCCTGCTGATCCTCCTCATCACGACGGCGTGTACGGCGCTGCTATTGCTCGACGTCACCGCCGTGAACGTGGCGCTGCCGGCGCTGCGGCGTGACCTGGACGCGTCGTTCGCGGAGCTGCAGTGGGTCATCGACGCGTACGCGCTCGCGCTCGCGGCGGGCCTGCTGACCGCCGGGGTGCTGGCCGACCGCTACGGCCGGCGCCTCGTCCTGCTCGTCGGCCTGGCCGCGTTCACGGCGGCGTCGCTCGCCTGCGCGCTGGCCACCAGCGGCACCGCCCTGGACCTCGCCCGCGCCGCCCAGGGTCTCGGCGCGGCCGCGATGTCCGCGGCGGTCCTCGCCGTGCTCGCCCACGAGTTCCAGGGCCGGGACCGCGGCCTGGCGTTCGGCATCTGGGGCGCGGCGACCGGCGCGGCGCTCGCGATCGGCCCGCTCGTCGGCGGCGTCATCGTGGACGGGCCGGGGTGGCGGTGGGTCTTCGCCATTAACCTGCCGCTCGGCGCGCTGCTGCTGGCGGCCGGCCTGCGGTGGCTCCCGGAGTCCCGCGACCCCCACCCGCGCGCGCTGGACCTGCTCGGGCTGATCACGTTCGCGGGCGCCTGCGTCCTCGGGGCGTTCGCGCTCATCCGGGGCAATCCCGACGGCTGGACCAGCGCGACCGTCCTGCTCACCGGCGCGGGGTCGCTGACGCTGCTGGCTGCGTTCGTCGTGGTCGAGCGGCGCGTCGCGGACCCCATGCTCCCCGTGTCCCTCATGCGCACCCGCGGCCTGAGCGGCGCGGTCCTCGTCGCGTTCGCCCAGTCCGTCGTCATCTACCCGATGCTGCTGTTCCTCGCGATCTATCTCCAGGAGGGCCTGCGCCATTCGCCGACCGAGGCCGGCCTGCGGCTCCTGCCGATCACGCTCGTCCTGTTCGCGGTCGCGCCGGTGTCGGGCCGGCTGACCGTACGGGTGCCACTGCGCGTTCCGCTCGTCGCCGGGCTCCTGCTCGCCGGCGCGAGCATGCTGCTCATGCGCGGCGGCGTCGGCGACGGCGCAACGACGTGGGACGGCCTGCTCCCCGGGTTCCTCGTCGCCGGCCTGGCCATCGGCGTCATCAGCCCGGCGCTGGCGTCCGCGATGGTCGCCGCGCTGCCGGTGCAGCGCAGCGGCCTGTCGTCGGGGCTGACGAACACCGCGCGTCAGCTCGGCATCGCCGTCGGGATCGCCGCGCTGGGCGCGCTCTTCGAGCACGAACTCGGAGCGGCCGCGACGCTCGCGGACTTCGCGGCGGCACTCGACGCGGTGCTGCTCGCGGCCGCGATCGTGGCGCTGGTCAGCGCGGTCCCGTCGTGGCTGCTGCTGGGGCGGCTGTCCGGGCTGCCGGACGAGGCGTGACACCGGCGCGCAGCGCCAGCCCGGCCGCCGTGACGGCGAGCAGCACGAGCGCCCAGACCAGCGCCTCGTAGCCGGCGGAGGCCGCGATCAGCGCGGCGAGCACCGGCGCGGCAGCGCGCGCCGCCGTGGTGGCCGCGGCGGAGACGCCCGCGATCGTGCCGTACGCGCCGGTGCCGTACAGGTCCGCCAGCGCCGTCGCCCGGGCCAGCGTCGCCATGCCGTTGCCCGCGCCGAGTATCACCAGCCCGGCGACGGTCAGCGGCCCGACCGGCGATGCGACCACGACCGTCAGCCCGGCCGCGACGAGCCCGAACACCGCCGCGCTCGCGGTCGCCGGGGCCAGACGGGCGGCGAGCGGGCCGAACAGGAGCCGCCCGGGGATCTGGGAGACCCCGACGAGACCGACCGCGAACGCCGCCCAGCCGGCGCTCACGCCGCGCTCGATGAGGTACGGGATCGCGTGGAGCATCATCGCCATCGCCGCCGCAGTCGCCAGGACGAAGCCCGCGGACAGCAGCCAGAACCCGCTGCTGCGCAGCACGTCGCCCGCGGGCGCGCTCGCCGGGGCCGCGATGCGCCCGTCCTCCTCCGGATCCCCGAGCGCGAGCGCGTGCAGCGGCACCGTGATGACCGCGAGCACGACGGCCAGCGTGACGAGCGCGTCCCGCCAGCCGAACGCGTCGACCAGCAGCTGCGACAGCGGCAGGAAGATGAAGCTCGCCAGCGCGCCGAACAGCGTGAGGATCGTCATCGCCCGCCGCCGCTCACCCGGATGCGGGTGGTGCTTGGCGAGGACGGTGAACGCGGGCTCGTAGAGCACCATGGCCATCACGACACCGATGCCGAGCCAGACCGCGTACAGGCCCGTGAGGCTCTCGACCCGCGACCACGCCAGCACGAGCAGGACGCCCGCCGCCGAGCCGGCGGTCATGAGGCCGCGCGGGCCGCGCCGGTCGAGGTAGCGCCCGACCGCCACACCGGCGATCGCCGACACGAGAATCCCCGCGGAGAAGGCGCCCGCGAGCTGCGCGGCGCTCGCGCCGAGGGCATCGCCCATCGGCGCGAGGAAGACCGCGAACGCGTAGTAGAGGATCCCCCACGACACGAGCTCGGTGACGGACAGCGCGCCGGTCACGACCGGCGCGCGCCGCACCCGCATCAGCCCGCCGCGAGTGCCGGGGCGTCCGCGTGCGGCGACCCCGAGCCGCAGCACGCCGCGGGCGCCTGAGTCTCGGCCGCCACAGGCGCCGAGCGGCTGCAGACGCCGGTCTCCGGGAGCACGAAGTCGACCCGCCGCGCGGCCTCCCAGTCGCCGTCGATCGCCGCGACGACCGAGCGGACCTGCTCGTACCCCGTCCGCAGGAGGAACGTCGGCGCCCGGCCGTAGCTCTTCATCCCGACGATGAACACGCCCTCGTCGGGATGCGCCAGCTCCTCGGCACCGTGCGGCGGCACCGACCCGCAGGAGTGCACGTTCGGATCGATGAGCGGTGCAAGCCTGCGTGCCGCTTCGACGCGATCGTCGAGGTCGAGGCGCAGCTCGGACAGCAGCCCCAGATCGGGACGGAATCCGGTCGCCGCGATGACCTCGTCGGCGACGATCTCCCGGTCGCCGTCGGCCAGGACGATCCTGTCGCCGCCGCGGCGGACCTCGCGCGTGGAGAACCCGGCGTGGAGCTCGATCGCTCCGTCTTCGACCAGACCGCGCACCGCGTCGCCCAGCGCGCCGCGCGCGGGCAGCTGGTCAGCCCCGCCACCGCCGTACTTGCGACCGGGCGCGCCACCGCGGATGGCCCACGCCACCTCGGTCGCCGCCGCGGACTGGCGCAGCGCGACGAGGTCGAGGATGACGTTGAACGCCGAGTGCCCGCTCCCCACGACGACCGTCCGCTTGCCCGAGTAGCGCGAGCGCGCTGCCCCGAGCACGTCCGGGATCCCGGACGCGATCCGATCGGCGTGCGCCTCCTCACCGGCGGCGGGCACGCCGCCGGCGCCCAGCGGGTTTGGGGTGTTCCAGGTCCCGGACGCGTCGATCACCGCGCGGGCCAGCACGCGGCGCTGCCGGCCGTCGCGCTCGACGACGAGCTCGTACGGCGCGTCGTCGCGACCCGCGTCCTTGAGCTTGTCCACGCCGGCGCGGGTGACGCGCACGACGCGGGTCTCGAGTTCCAGCCGGGACGCGATCGCCGGCAGCCCCGCGAGCGGTTCGAGGTAGTCCTCGACGAGCTCGCGGCCGCTCGGGTACGCCGTCCGGTCGGGTGCCTGCCATCCGCCGTCCTCGAGCAGGCGCACGGCGACGGGATCGAGGTTGAACTCCCACGGGCTGAAGATCCGGACGTGCGCCCACGAGAGGACGCTGGCCCCGACGTCCTCCCCGGCCTCGAAGACGAGCGGATCAAGCCCGCGGTCGAGCAGGTGGGCGGCGGCGGCGAGACCGGTGGGGCCGGCGCCGATGACGGCGACGGGCAGCTCTGCGTGCGACATGGTGGTGCGCTCCTGACATTGAAATGTTTCGATGCGTTGGGCACCATATAGCGCCGTCACTGGTAGAGATCAAGAACTTTCGATATCCTGCCATGCATGGCCACCGCCTCCCCCACCGCCCTGGCGCGCTGCTGCGCCCCGATCGCGGGCCCGGCACTCAGTGACGAGGACGCCCAGCAGCTCGAGCGCGTGTTCAAGGCCCTGGCCGACAAGCACCGCGTGAAGATCCTCAACCGCCTGCTGTCCGCCGAGGGCGACGCGGTCTGCGCGTGCGACTTCGAGGACCTGCTGGGCCTGAAGCAGCCGACGGTGAGCTACCACCTCAAGCAGCTCTTCGAGGCGGGCATCGTCACCCGGGAGAAGCGTGGGTCGTACGCGTACTACGCGATCGCGGACGACGCGCTGGCGCAGGTCTGCAGCCTGCTCGGCCACGGGCCCGCCTGAGCCGGCGGCTCAGGTGAGCGTGAACAGTCCACAGGTCTCTGGACTGGCACAGCGGCAACCCTGTGCGTGACGGAGCCAGTCGCGCATCTCCTCGGCGCGAGCGATGAGCGCCTCGACGTCCGGAAGACGGCGGTCGGCCATTTCGCGCAACGCGCCGCCCATGGGCGTGCCCGCATCGACGGCGTCGAGCAGCACGCGAGCCTCGTCGAGCGAAAAACCGGCGCCCTTGGCGACCGAGATGACCTCCAGGCGACGCAACTCGGCGTCGCCATAGCGCCGTTGGCCGGCCACCCGCTCGGCTGGGGCCAGCAGGCCACGGCGCTCGTAGAACCGGATGGTCGAAGTCGCCACCCCAGCGCGCTCGGCGCACTGCCCGATCGTCAACGTCGCATTCGTCATCGCTCCACCCCTTGACATGAACCTGGGTTCAACCGGCACGGTACGCGAACGACCCCGAATCCAGGAGCCGACACGTGTCATCCGCCCCACCCTGTGCCTGCATGATCGCCCACGACAAGCTGCCCAGTCGCCTCGCCGACATCACGGCGCGGCTCGACATCCCGGTCGCGGACGGGGGCGAGCCGATGCTCGACGGCTGCGTCGCACTGTTCGGGAGCGGCGGCCGGAAGGTCGCGGCATGACGATGTCCACGCAGACCACCCGCGGGGATCGAGGCCCGAAGCTCATGGGTGCCGCGGCGCTCATCATGGCGCTCTGCTGCGCGATGCTCCCCGCCGGCGCCGGCGCCCTGGCCGGCGTCCTGCTCGCCGGACCGCTCGGAGTCGGGGCCGCCGTGGTGGTGGCGCGGGCGGTGGCCGCCGTCGCCGTGCTGGTGCTCCGCCGCCGCGGGAGCTCCTGCTGAGGCGACCACGCGCGGCGACGACCCTCTGCGGGGTCGTCGCCGCGCGGAGCATGGTCACCCTCCCGGCTTGACCCCCCGGGTGAAGACGCTGACCAGCCGGCCGTCGATGTCGTCCAGCTCCGCGGGCGGGAGCGCGGCGAGATCGAGGTCGGCCAGCGCGCTGGACGCGACCAGGTCGAGGTCCGCCCGGCCGTACGCACGCACGATCTCGACGCTGGGCGCCGCGAAGCCGACCTCGGCGAGGAGTCGCTCGATCTCGCGCACGTCGAGTGCGCCGGCGATGCACCCCGCCCAGGCCGACAGGCTGCGGCCGATGACCGGCGGCAGCTCGCCGCGCGTGGCGATGTCGGCGATGGCCAGGCGCCCGCCCGGCCGGAGCACCCGCAGCGCCTCGGCGAACACCGCGCGCTTGTCCGGTGACAGATTGACGACGCAGTTGCTCAGCACGACATCGACCGTGCCGGCCGCGAGCGGGACGTCCTCGATGCGTCCCTCGAGGAACTCGACGTGCTCGATCCCGGCCTCCGCCTGGTTGCGGCGCGCCAGCGAGAGCATCTCCGGGGTCATGTCGACGCCGTAGACGAACCCGGTCGGGCCGACGCGGCGAGCGGAGAGCAGGACGTCGGCGCCGCCCCCGGAGCCGAGGTCGAGCACCCGCTCTCCCGGCTGCAGGTTGGCGAGAGCCGCCGGGTTGGCGCAGCCCAGCGCTGCGGCGACGGCGTCGTCGGGCAGTGCGTCCCGATCCTCGTCCTCGTACAGGGACCTGGCGAGCGCGTTGTCGTCCGGCGCGAAGCACGCCGCCCGCGCGTAGGTGTCTCGGACGTGCTGGTAGACGTCGGGATCGGTGGTGCTCATGGTGGCTCCCTGAGGTGCGATTGGCATGTGCGGCCGCACCGTAGGAGCTACAGTGCACTGCAAGTCAAGTGCCTGTCACCTATTCCATCGGCGAGGTCGCGCGCCGCTTCGGCCTGAGCCCGTCCGCACTGCGCTTCTACGAGTCCATCGGCCTCCTGCCCGAGCCCGCGCGCGTCAGCGGCCGCAGGCGCTACGACGACGAGACGGTGGAACAGCTCGCGGTCATCGCCGCCGCCCAGCGGCTGGGGTTCACGCTGCAGGAGGCCGGCGTGCTCCTGGAGGGACTTCGGGCCGACGTCCCGCCGGCCGACCAGTGGCGGACCCTGGCGCGCGGCAAGCTCGACGAGCTGGACACCGCCGCGCAGCACATCGACGAGATGCGCACCATGTTGCGCACCGGCCTGACCTGCGACTGCCTCGAGGTCGAGGACATCGACGCATTCCGCGCTGGATGCGTCGCCTGGGCGCGTGCCTCCGACGCCTCAGAGCAGGTCGAGTAGCAGCGTCGACCAGCCGAAGTTCCTCGACGCCAGCCCCTTCCCGGTGAACGGGTGGTAGTACTCGCGCAGCCCGTGCCGGTCGGCGGCGAACGCCAGTCCCTCGACGATGCGCGCGGCCTCCTCCTCGTACCCCAGCCGTCGCATCGGCGGCACGAGCATCCAGGCCGTGTTCACCCACGACGGCCCGCGCCAGGTGCGCCAGCGGTCGAAGCCGGGGTGGAACTGGGACTCGCCGACCGCGACCGACGGGATGCCGTGCGCGACGTGGTAGCGGCGCGGGTCGAGCAGGTGCTCCTCGACGAGCCGCCGGCGCACGTCCTCTGGCAGGTGCTCCAGCGCCAGCGGCGCGAGGGCCGACCATGTCGACACCCGCACCGGTTCCTCATCCGGTCCGTGCAGATCGAGGAACAGCCCGGTCTCCGGGTCGAGGCACTTCTCCAGCAGCGCGGCCTCCGTACGCGCGGCGCGCTCGGCCCACACCGGGTCGCCGGTCATGCGTCCCTGCGCGCGCAGCGACAGCGCGTACGCGACGTTGACCAGGACGTCCTCGACGTGGTGGTCGTAGCGCTCGATGATCGTGTGCGAGTGCCACTTGGCGCGCCGGGAGCGCTCCATCAGCCAGAAGTAGCCCAGGCGGTCGTGACTCATGCGCCCGTAGACGGCGTCGTACTTCGGGCTGTCGTCCAGCCCGGACTCGTCCGGCGCGACGATCGTCAGCAGCCCGTCCCCGTCGGGATCGCGGTGGTGGGCCATCCAGTCGAGGTGGGTGCCGAGCGCGTCGAGTTCCTCCTCGCGGAAGCCGGGATGGTCCGTGGACGCGTCGGCCACCAGCTCCCAGCAGAACGGCAGCAGCGGCGGGTTGATCGTCTCGGTGAACCAGCTGCCCAGCACGCTGCCCGTCGCGTAGAACGGCGCGCGCCGCCAGCCCGCCGGCCAGTGCCAGAAGACGGTGTGCGGCAGGAAGCCGTCGTCGCGGCCGGAGCGCAGGACGGTGCGCAGCTCGGCCCGTGCCCGTGCGGGATCGATCAGCCGCCACGCCACGGCGTGGAAGCAGCTGTCCCAGTGCCACATGTGCCGGTAGCGCGGCGGCGCCGGGCACGTGAACGCATACGGCGTGCCGTCACGCCGCCGGCGGCCCTGGCGCCAGTTCGCCCGTAGGGCCGCCTCCGACGCCGCCCAGAGCCGGAGGTCGCGGTCCGACGCGCCCGGCGGCGGGCCGGGCTGCGCCGGCGGCCCGACGTGCCGTCCGGCGTCAGGCCGCGACGAGATCGTCGTACGTGACGGCGGTGCGTCGTCGAGCACGCTTGAGGACCGCGTCGAGGGCGAGCATGTGGCGACTGTGGTCGAGATCGGCGGGATGGAGATCGAGGCGCAGGAGCGGACCGCCCGCGGCAGACATGGTGCGGACGAGCAGCGGCGACAGCGCGCGCTTGAAGGGCGTGGTCGTGCCGAGCGTCAGCGCGGGCGAGAGGGTCGCGGCCCGTCCCCCGCGGTGCAGGCGCAGGAGGTCGGCCCACCAGTCGAACCGTCCGGCCAGCGCTTCGCGCAGCGATGGCGTGTACGCGTAGCCCGGGGCGACGAAGCCGCGCGGCTCGATCCCTGCCAGCTTCAGCAGCCGCCGGCCCGAGTCCACCGCGCGGCGGGTCTCCTGCGCGTCGAGGCCGACGAACTCCGCAGCGTCGCGGGCCTGCCACCGGGCGACGGCCTGACGCAGCGGCGCGCCGCGACGTGACTGGCGGTGCTGGAGCCCGTGCTGGGCGACGGCGTCCCCGTCCGCGGTCCGGTCGCGCAGCCAGGTGGCGAGCTCCGGCTTGCGGTCGGCGAACGGATGCAGGTCGGGGGCTGGGATGACCAGCAGCGTCACGCGGTCGACGCCGTGGTCGGCCAGCCAGTCGCGCATGAGCGCGCACCGCTCGTACGTGCTCGGCTCGACGTCGTGGATCGCGACGGCCAGCCGCGACTGGGCGGTGCGGGCCCGCACCACCCGTGCGGGCGGCGGTGCCGGGAGGAGCCGCAGGTGCGGCGCGGCCGGCCGGGCCGAGACCGTCATCGCACGAGGGTCCGCAGATCGGCAAGCTCGGCGTCGAGCGCGTGGCGCCAGGTCATCTCCCGGGCCAGCGCACGGGCCGCCGCGAGGTCGGGCGGGGTGCGCCGGGCGTCCTGGATGGCGTGCAGCAGGCCGTCCACGTCCCCCGCGCCGAAGGTGTGGACCAGCGAGCCGGTCACCCGAGCGCTCGGCGCCGTGGAGCAGGCCACCGTCGCCGCGCCGCTCGCCGCCGCCTCGAAGCCGACGAGGCCGAACGTCTCGTGCGCGCCCGGCATCACGACGGCGGCCGCCTTGCGGTAGGTCTGCGCCAGGTGCTCGGGGTCCCGGATGTACGGGCGCAGCTGGAGCCGCCGGCCGAGGCCCAGCTCGGCGGCCAGCGCCTTCACGCGGTCCAGCGCCGGACCGGTGCCGACCAGTCGCAGAGGCCACGGCTCCGGTGAGCGGGCGGCGGCGCGGACCAGGTCGAACACGCCCTTCTCGCGAGCGATGCGCCCGACGTAGAGCACGTGGTCGCCGCGCGCCGGTGCGGGCTCGACCGGGGCGAACGCGGGATGCAGGCCGAAGCGCAGCGGGATCGACGCGTCGCGCCCGCTGTCGTCGCGCGTGTCGACCGCGGACATGATCGCGTCGACCTCGCGGTACGCGTGATGCATCCACGCGCGGAACGCCGCGCGCCACGGCGCGTCGGGCCCGGGCATCCCGGCCGCGTCCAGCGCACTTGAGCCGTGGTGGACCGCGACGACGCGCGCCCCGAGCTCGTGGGCGACCGAGCAGACGCCGAGCGGCCCCCAGAACGGATCGTGCAGGAGGACGACGTCGGGGCGCAGCGCCCGCAGCGTCGACTTCAGCGCGCCGACGCCCAGCGGCAGGCGGTAGCCGTTGGCGGCGGCGACGCGGAACGACGGCAGCTCGTGGCGCCCGTCGGCGTGCAGCCGCTTCGGGCCGGGCACGATCAGGTGGTGCTCGATGCCCGGCGTCGCGTGCGCCCAGGCGATCTTGTTGTCGAGGTACGTGCGGATGCCGCCGCTGCGCTCGCCGTAGAACAGCGCGACGTCGACGACGCGCAGCCGGGGCGGGCGCGACGCCGCGGGCTCGATCCGGCGCGCGCCGCGCAGCCGGCGCCGTGCGCGCAGCACC
>SYBY01000460.1 GCA_005788585.1 Actinomycetota bacterium
CATCCCCTGCGACATGCTCGGCGCCGCGAAGCACACGAGGTCCTGCGGGTAGGCGCGGTCGAGGAGCTTCTGGCCGCGACGCACGACGTAGACGTTGCTGCGGTTCTTCGATCCGTACGAGGTGCTGAAGAGGAAGTGCTGGGGCGTGACGGCCAGGCCCTGGGTCTTCTTCGGGATCTGCCGCCAGTTGCCGGGTCCGCCGATGCGGCGCAGCCCGCCCTTCGGGCCGAGGGAGAAGCGGTACATGCGGTTGCGGCTGTCGTCGTCGAAGGTTCCGACCCAGAGACTGTTCCCTTCCGCGGCGAGGAACGACGCGGCGAACCCCGCCGTGCCGACGTCGAGCTTGATCTCGGCACGCGCCTTCAGCTCCCCGCCGTTCGCCAGCGCGGCGCGGACCGCGGGCAGGTCGAACTTCAGGACCGTCGGCAGGCCGTCGACCGTCGGCCCGGAGACGTACATCCACGACCCGGCGACCGCGACGCCGCCCACGTGGGCGTCCACGAAGCCCTTGCGCCCGGGGCGCACCAGGACCGGCATCTGCGTGGCGCCGCCTCCCGGGACCATGCCGACCACGACCGCCCGGTGCGTGTCGTCGTTGTAGGCGGACTGCAGGAGCAGGTCGTTGCCGGGACCGCCCCACCCGGCCCACGTCCCGAGGCCCTGGGGCACGTACCCGTCGAGCATCGCCTGCGGGATCCCGTGCCCGAGCTTGAAGCGGGCGTCGTAGGCCTTCGACGCAGAGTCGCCGTGGTAGAACGCCGTCGGGCCGGTGTCGTTCAGGCAGCGAAACGACTCGGACTGGGCCTCCCACGGTTCGTCCGCGCCGGCGGGCGGTGCCGCGGCGAGCAGGATGGGGATGGCGAGGAGGGCACAGTGACGTCGCATCCTCTGCTGGCTCTCCCGCCAGGGTGTGCGGCAAACCCGCTCCTCACGGAAATCTCACGAACGAGGTGTCGCGATGAGAACTTCGTGAGAACGGGCTGGCATCGTCCCGCCGGCCACCTGCAGAGTGCGGCCGGCAAGCACGGCCGGCTGCCTCCTCGCCGTGGTCCCATCTCACCAGGAGGACGTACGTGTCCAACACGATCGCGGCGAGCCGGCACCGGCTCGGCCTGTCCGCACTCGCCACCACCGCCGCTGTGCTGACGGCGGCGCTCATCTCGGTGCCGGATGCCGACGCGCGCCCCGTCTGCGACACCAGCGGCAACCCCTGCCCCGCGCCGCCGCAGCACGCCACGGGCAAGGTCGACGTCGCCGACGGCTACACGCTGACGGTGCGGCGCGGCCCCCGGCTGGCGGCCCCGAAGGTCCGCGAGCTCAAGGACGGCGCAACGGTGAAGATCGTCTGCCAGACAACCGGTGAGCAGGTCACCGGCACGTTCGGCACGTCGACGCTGTGGAACAAGCTCGCGCGCGGCGGGTTCGTCAGCGACACCTACATCTACACCGGCAGTGACGGCCGCGTCGCTCCCGAGTGCCCGCGAGCGAAGAAGCCGAAGAGCAAGCCGCGCCCCCAGGACGGCGGGAAGCGCCGCCCGCGCTCGGTCGTCCTGCGCAACGACTATCCGTACCCGAACGCCTCGCCCGAGCAGGCCGACCCCTGGGCGTTCTTCTACCGGGAGTGCACCAGCTTCGTCGCGTACCGCCTGAACCGGCTGCGGAAGTTCACGTTCACCAACCGGATGGACGGCGGGCACTTCGGGGACGCCGGCGGCTGGGACGAGAACGCCCGTGCGCTCGGATTCCGCGTCGACAAGCGCCCCACCGTCGGCTCCGTGATGGTGCGCGACAGCGGGACCTGGGGCCACGTGGCGATCGTCGCCAAGGTCACACGCAACCGCTTCCTGGTCGAGGAGTACAACCACGGCGTGCGGCACGGGTACGGCCAGCGCTGGATCACCCGCGCGGCCTCCCCGGAGTGGGACCACTTCATCCACTTCCGCACCTGAGACGACAGACGTCGCGGGCCGGCTCCGGCCGGCCCGCCGGCGTCAGGGTCACGGCATCTCGGCAGCCGCGCGGAGCACCGCCACGCTGTCCCGCACGGGGTGAAACGAACTGGGTTGGCCCTCGTAGATCGCGGGGATCGGGACCCAGCCGATCGTGACCCCCGCCGCCAGGCAGGCCCGCAGGTGCCGCGTCTCGGCCTCATAGCCACCGCCCGGGAACCCGACCTCGTGCAGCGCGCGCCCGTGCAGCAGGCGCATCCCGCACTGGCTGTCGCGGACGCGGACCCCGCTTGCCCGGCTGACGACCCGGTTGGCCGTCCGGTTGGCGAGGCGGCGCACGAGCGGCACGTCGCGCGGCGCGGCGAAGCGGTCGCCGATGACGAGCTCCGATGTCGCGGACGCCGCGAGGAACGCGGGGACATGTTCGGGCGGGTGCTGGCCGTCGCCGTCGAGCACCATCACGCCGTCCGGGGGCGCGCCACCCTCCCGCAGGTGCCGGAGTCCCGCCGCCACGGCGTGGCCCTTGCCTGACCGCCGGCCGAGGTGCAGCACGCCGAGCTCGAGGTCCGCAGCGAGCCGGTCCAGGTGGCGCGCCTGCCGGGGCGCCATCGCGTCGTCGACGACGAGCACGCGCGGCAGGTGCTGCACGACCCGCTCGAGGAGCGCGCGGGTGGGCGGCTCGACGTGGCAGGTCACAAGCGCGACCAGATCGGCGGCATCGAGCCGGGTCACAGTGGAGGAACCCGAACGGTGAACCTGTACTGCGTCAGCATCCGGCCATCGTACGTTCGGCCGGCGAAGTGCACCGTGAGCGTCTCGCCCCGATCGCGGACGCCGACGGTGCCGTACTGGCCCGCCCCGCCGAAGCTGCCCTCGCTGAACGGCCCGCCCTTCACGTGCCCCGGCCGGTCGAGGGCCGCGGCATGGAACACCGGGAATCCTGCGCGGCCCGTGCCCGAGTAGTCGCTGTGGGACCCGTCGTCGATCGCGACCATGTGCGCATCGCCGGCGAGCATGGCCAGCCGGTCGATCCCGTTCCGCGCGATGAAGCGCGAGAGCGCCGCTCGCTCGCGCGGGTAGCCCGCCCAGCTGTCACCGCCCGGAGCGGCGGGGTCGATCCACGGCACCGAGCTCACCAGCACTGTGAGCGCGAAGCGGTCGCGCGCCGCCAGCAGCTCACGGTGCAGCCACCGCGTCTGCCGGGCTCCGAGCATCGACGTCTCCGTCCGGGCCGACCGGGTGTCGAGCATGAGGAAGCGCACCCGCCCGATGGTGAACGCCTGGTTGATCGTGCTGTCCCGGCCCGCCGGAAGCGGGTAGTGCGGCACGGCCGCCCGGTAGGCCCACCGCGCCGCCGGCCGACTGGGCGAGCTCGCGTCGGCGCCGTCCGGCCCGTAGTCGTGGTCGTCCCAGGTGTACGCGACCGGGGCGCTGCGGTACAGGGCGCCCTGCGCGGGGCCGCCGACCGAGCGGTCGTACTGGTCGACGAAGAGCCCCGGGGCGTCCTGATCGATGTTCGCGTAGAAGAGGTCGCCGAGCGCGAGGTACAGGAGCGGCTGCTCGTGGCGGATCGTGTCGAACACCGCGCCGTTGGAGGCGACCCGCGCGCACCCGCCGACCGCGATCGTGAAGGACTGCGCGCCGGGGGCGAACGTCGTGACGCGGCCGATCCGGTTGCGGTCCACGCGGCCATCGACCTCGACCCCGTAGAAGTACCGCGTCGACGGCGCGAGGCCGTTCATCCGGAACGACAGCAACCGGCGGTTGCGCTCCTCGTCGGCACGCTGCACCGGCGACACGCGCGCACCGCGAAGGTCCGGGCGCGTCCCGATGACCAGCCTCGCCCGTGCGTCGGTGTTCAGTCGCGCGTTGACGGTCACCCCGTCCGACGTGACGCCACCCGACCAGATCCAGTGCACCCGCCAAGTCGGCGGCGGCGTCAGGGCCGACTGCGGATGCGCGGGACCATAGGCGCGGTCGTGCACGGCGAGCGCGCCCGCGGCGCCCAGACCGAGCACCGCGACCGCACCCGTGGCGGCGAGGGCCGCGCCGCGCATGGTCCGGACCGGGTGCCAGGCGAAGAGGAACAGCGTGGCCGGCACGAAGAACGACAGGCAGGCGCCCACGGCGAACGCCGGGTTGTATTCCAGCGCGGCGAGGATGCCGAGACCGAGCCCGGCCAGCGCGAGCAGGGCGCCGGCGAGCGGGTCGCGCCACCACCCGGCGGCGACGCCCGCCGCGGCGAGCACGAGAAGCCCGATCTG
The DNA here is from genome assembly GCA_005788585.1 of Actinomycetota bacterium. Next base: position 4,214 of record SYBY01000460.1, read on the forward strand.
TGCCTGGCTCTCGACCGAGGCGCCCAGGACACCGCCGTCGGGCGACTGCGGCGCCCCGGCCGTCACGAGCAGCACGATGAAGGCGAGCAGGGCGCCGCCGCTCAGCGCCCGCCCGGTCCATCGCAGCCGCTGCGCCCCCTCCTGCGTGAAGGCCAGCGTCCGGATCGTCTCGCGCAGGCGCCCCGGCGCGTCGTCGGCCACGACCAGCGTCGCGTACGCCGCGAGATAGCCCATGACGAACCCGGCGATGACGTCGGAGGGGAAATGCGCGCCGTAGGAGATGCGGGTGACGCCGATGATGAGGACGTAGCCCCACAGGACCACGCGCAGGGCCGGCACGAGCGACCCCACCGTGGCCACGATCGCCGTCGTCACCGCGACGTGGCCGCTCGGGAAGGACGGCAGGCCGGCGAACCGATGGCTGTTGGCCGGCAGCGTCCCCAGCACCTCCTCGGGACGTGGCCGCTCCCACAGCGCCCAGCAGAGCTGCACCATGGCGTACGCGATGATCCCCGCGGCGACGACGATGACCGCGGCCCGCACCGGTGGGCCGAGCCCATCGCGGTAGGTCGCAGCCATGGCGATCACCACGAGCAGCGTGTAGTTCTGGATGTGCGGATCGACGACGAGGCGGTCGATGACCTGGGGGCTGCCGCCGAATCCGTAGAGCAGGCTGAACGCCTCGACGTCCGCTCTCAGAAGGGCGGTCTGCTGGATGAGCAGGCCGAGCCCGAGCAGGACGAGCGTGGCTGCGGTCAGGAGCGCCGTCGCACGCAGGGCGAGGCGTGCCCGCGGGCTCAGCGTGAGCCGGCCGGACGCCAGCCGGGCGAGTGGCAGCAGCGCAGCGAGCGTCACGACCCCGCCGAGGACGAACAGCGACCGGTAGCTGTCGGTGAGCGCGATCGTCCACCCGGCGGCCGGGACCGCGACGGCGCTCGAGATCGCCCGCACGGAGAAGTACAGCGCGCTGTACGCCCCCTCCTCTCCCTTCGGGATGAACGCCGAGAACGCGGGGAAGCCGAGCGTCGTGAGCACCCCGAAGCCGACGGCGACCGGCACAAGCGCCACCGCGACCGCGGCCAGATCCGAGGAGGCGGCGACGGCGAGCAGCCCGGCGCCCATCGCCCCGGCGCCTGCGACCAGCAGCGCGCGCTGGTGCTCGACCTTCGCCAGGCCCGCGGCGAGCATCGCGACCCCGCCCACGATGCCGAACGCGGCCAGCAGCAGGCCCGCGGTACTCGTCCGCAGGTCGAGCTCACGGTCGGCATAGAGGATGAAGAACGGGGGCAGGCCGACGTACCCGAGCACCCACAGCGCCTGGGCGCCGAGGACGAGCCGCGCGCCCGGCCGCGTCGCCGCGTGCAGGTAGTAGCGCGTGCCCCGCCGCGCACCGGGATCCGCCGGCGGCTGGGGCGGCTGCTCGCGGCCGCGCATGCGCCGGACCGTCGGGGCGGCCAGGAGCGGGAGAAGCACGGCGCCGAGCGCGAACGGCATCCAGCCCGCCTGCTCGATGAGGAACCCGCCGGCCACGACGCCGGCGAGCGTCCCGACGAGCATCGCGACCTCCTCCCCGCCCGTCGCGGCCGCCCGCTCCTGCTCGCCGAAGTTCTCCGGGATCAGCGCCCGGTGACCGGTCGTCACCGCGTTCAGCCCGATGTAGGCGACCGCCGCGAAGGCGGCGAGCGCGAGATAGGAGCTCGCGTACCCGAGCGCCACGGCGAGCAGGCCGCCGGCAGCGAGCAGGCTCCCTCCCAGCACGAACGGGAGCGTGCGGCCGTGGCCGCGCTCGCGCAGACGGTCGCTCCACACGCCGACGACGAGCGGAACGACGAGACCGGCCGCCGTGTTGACGAGCATCACCGTGCCGATGAGACCCGGGCTGTCCTGGATCCGGCCGAGCAGGACCGGGAGATAGGTGGTCAGCAGCGCGCGCCCGAGCCCGGCGCCGACGGCCGCAGCGCTGAACGCGACGAGCGCGGCCGTTCCGGACGGGACCGCCGCGTGCACCCGCCGCTGCCACCTCGCGTGCGCGGTGGCCGGCCTCACGGGCGGACGAGGCGCAGCGCACCCGGCACGGCGGCGAGGGTGACCGGCCCCAGGCCGAGGTTCTCGGAGTCCGCGACGATCGGGGAGCAGCCACCGGTCATGATCGTCGCGGTCCGCGCGCGCCACGAGTGGACGCCGTGGTACGGCCGATGGCGGCCGTGGTGCAGCTCGGCCACCATCCGCAGCACGGCGAGGCGACTGCGTGCGTCGAATCCGATGAGATCGAGCGTGGCGTCCGCCGGGTCGGCCTGGGGCGCCACGCGGAGGCCGAACTCGTAGAACGGCAGGTTGGCCGCAAAGAACTGCGACAGGGTGAGCGTCTCCTCACCGGCGGAGGACGACACGTGCGCTCCCAGCGACTCGAAGTCGCGCAGGGCCTCCAGACCCGCGCGGACGCCGGCGAGCAGATCGGCGGAGTTGCGCCCGTGGTAACGCACGCGTGCCTGGGCGAGGAACCCGACGCTCACGCTCTCGACGACCATCCGTCGGCGCTCGGCGGTCCGGGCCTCGATCAGATCGACGGGACGGACGGCGCCGCGGACGGCGAGTTCCGCGGCCCGGTCCTGCACGCGAGGGATCCCCGTGCTCCGCGCGATGTTGTTCGCGCGTCCGCAGGGGATCAGCGCGATGTCCCTGGGCGGCCCCCCGGCGTTGGCGGCGGCGTGCACCGAGCCGTCGCCGCCCACCAGGATCAGCCGGCGCCCGTCGTCGTCCCGCCAGAGCGCGTCGAACTCCTCGAGGCTGGTCGTGACGTCGAGCGCGACGTCGGCGCCTGCGTCGCGCAGCGCGCGGACGAGTCCGTCGCGGGCTGCGGGCGTCATGGCGCCGCTGGCGTTCGCGTTCAGGACGACGCGCACCGCGACGCCGGTGCGTGCGGCTGGCGTCTCGAGGCTGGTGAGCGGAGACCCCGGATGCACTGTGTCCAGAACGTACGCGGGCGCGCGCCGCTCGCCATCCGTAGTCGAGCGCATTCGTCTCGCGGGTCTCTGCCACCCCGTGCCCCCGCTCCCCCGCATAATCTGGATTCGTTCCAGTCTTGTGCCATACTGCCTCGCGTGCCGGCCGTCGCCGATCTCGAGGAGCTGCTGCGCGGGGCCTCCCTGCGTGTCACGCGCCCCCGGGTCGCGGTCCTCACCGCCGTGTACGACCACCCGCACGCCGACACGCACTCGATCATCGGTCACGTGCGTGAAGAGCTGGGCGACGTCTCCCAGCAGGCCGTCTACGACGTCCTGCAGGCGCTGACCGACGCGCGCCTGGTGCGCCGCATCCAGCCGCTCGGCTCGGTCGCCCGCTACGAGTCGCGAGTCGCCGACAACCACCACCACGTCGTGTGCCGTTCGTGCGGGGTGATCGCCGATGTCGACTGTGCCGTCGGCCACGCGCCCTGCCTCGACGCGCACGACCACCACGGGTTCGTCATCGACGAGGCCGAGGTCATCTACTGGGGCCTGTGCCCCGCCTGCAGTTCGTGAGTCCACCCTCCGATCCCCGAAAGGGTCACCTTGTCTGACTCCCAGCACCCCGACGCCGTCGTCCGCGAGATGAACGAGCCCGAGGCGACCGAGCGCGCCGGCTGCCCGGTCGTCCACGAGCGCACGCCCCATCCGACGCAGGGCAGCGCCAACGCCGCCTGGTGGCCGAACCGCCTGAACCTGAAGATCCTCGCGAAGAACCCCGCGGAGGCGAACCCGCTCGGGGAGGACTTCGACTACGCCGAGGCGTTCAAGAGCCTCGACCTTCCCGCGGTCAAGCGGGACATCGAGGAGATCCTCACGACGTCGCAGGACTGGTGGCCCGCGGACTTCGGCCACTAGGCGGCGTTGGCGCTGCCCTGCGTCGGATGGGGCGTGCGCTCGTGGACGACCGGGCAGCCGGCGCGCTCGGTCGCCTCGGGCTCGTTCATCTCGCGGACGACGGCGTCGGG
>SYBY01000461.1 GCA_005788585.1 Actinomycetota bacterium
CGCAAGCGCTCGGTCCGGGTCCTTCCCATACTCTTCCGTCCGGTCATGGGCCGGTCGCACGGTACGGCGGCACGTCGCGACGGACAAGGCTCACCCTCCCCATGAAGGAGATCTTGCAATGAAGCTCGGGGTCAACATCGGGTACTGGGGCCTCGGCCTCACGAGCGCCGATCAGCTGGAGATCGTGCAGGAGGCCGAGCGGCTCGGCTACGACAGCGTGTGGGCCGCCGAGGCCTACGGGTCGGACACCGCGACCGTCCTGGCCTGGCTGGCGGCGCAGACCTCCACGATCAAGGTCGGCTCGGCGATCTTCCAGATGCCCGCCCGGTCCGCGGCGATGACCGCGATGACGGCGGCGACGCTCGACCAGCTCTCCGACGGCCGGATGCTGCTGGGCATCGGCTCGTCCGGCCCGCAGGTCGCCGAGGGCTGGCACGGCCAGCGCTTCGCCAAGCAGCTGGCGCGCACCCGGGACTACGTGGCGGTCATCCGCATGGCGCTGGCCCGAGAGCGTGTCCAGTACGAGGGCGAGACGCTCACCCTCCCGCTCCCCGACGGTCCCGGCAAGGCGCTGAAGCTCACCATCGCGCCGGTGCAGGAGCGCATCCCGATCCTGCTCGCCGCCATCGGTCCCAAGAACACGGCGCTGGCGGGCGAGATCGCCGACGGGTGGCTGCCGATGCTGCTGTCCCCCGAGCACCTGCCCGAGCTGTCGAAGAGCCTCGAGGAGGGCGCGGCGAAGGCGGGCCGCTCGCTCGACGGGTTCCGCATCACGCCCAGCGTGTCGGTCCTCGTCAGCGACGACGTGGAGACCGCGCGCAACGCGATGCGGCCGTTCGTCGGCCTGTACGTCGGCGGCATGGGCTCGCGCGACAAGAACTTCTACAACCAGCTCATGCAGCGCTACGGCTACGAGGCCGCCGCCAAGGAGGTCCAGGACCTCTACCTCGAAGGCAAGAAGGAGGAGGCCTGCGCCGCCATCCCGGGCGAGTTCCTCGACCAGGTGACGCTGTGCGGCACCGAGGACGTCGTCCGCGAGCGCATCAAGGTCTACCGCGAGGCGGGCGTGCACACGCTGAACCTCACGCCGATGGCCTTCGACAAGGAGAGCCGCCTCCAGCAGCTGCGCACGGTCGCGCGCCTCGCCGAGGAGGCCGCGTAGCCGCATGGCGCGCGTTCTGCTCGGGGCGTTCGGCGACCCCGGCCACGTCTTCCCCCTGATGGCCCTCGGCCGCGCGCTGCGCGGCCGCGGCCACGACGTGGCCATCCACACCGCGGTGAAGTGGCGCGAGCACGCCGAGCGTGAGGGCTTCCGGTTCTTCGTGGCGCCGGAGTACGGGCCCGAGCTGACCGACGGCGTGCCCATGAAGCCCTACCAGGCGGTCGCCACCGTCACGGGGCAGGCCAGCGAGGTGGTCGAGGAGTTCGGTCCCGACATCGTGGTCGCCGACATCCTCACGCTGGCGCCGGCGCTGGCGGGCGAGCTCGCGGGGCTGCCCGTCGCCACGCTCGTCCCCCACGTCTATCCCGATCCGCTCGACGGCTGGCCGCCGTATTCGCTGGGCGCCCGTCTCCCCCGCACCGCGGCAGGCCGGGCGCTGTGGCGCCGGACACGGCCGACGCTCGACGCCGGACTCGATCGCGGGATGCGCGAGTGCAACGAGACCCGCGAGATGGTGGGGCTTCCGCCGCGGATGTGGGTGCACAACGGGCAGAGCCCCGAGCTCGTCATGGTCGCGACGATGCCCCAGCTCGAGTACCCGCGGGTGTGGCGAGACCACGTCCACGTCGTCGGGCCGCTGCTCTGGGAGCCGCCCGCCGAGGAGATCGATCTGCCGCCGGGTGACGCCCCGCTCGTGCTCGTCGCGCCGTCGACCTCGCAGGACCTGCGCCACCGCCTGCTGCGGGCCGCCGTCGAGGGCCTGGGTGACCTGCCGATCCGGGTCCTCGCGACGTGGAACCGGCGCCCGCTGAAGGACCGGCTCGACGTGCCGGACAACACGCGGCTGGTCGAGTGGGTCTCCTACGCGCGGACGATGCCGCACTGCGACGTCGTCGTCTGCCATGCCGGCCACGGCACCGTGGTGCGCGCGCTGGCGTCGGGATGCCGCCTGGTGGCGGTCCCGGCGGGCGGGGACATGAACGAGAACGCAGCGCGCATCGACTGGGCGGGCGTCGGCGTGCGTCTGCCGCGGCGCGCGACCAACCCGCGCGCCGTCGGTCTGGCGGTCGGCCGGGCGCTGAATCGGCCCGGCATCGCGGCGCGGGTCGCCGAGGCGCAGGCGTGGGCGGCGGCCAACGACGGCGGCGAGCGTGCGGTGGACATCCTGGAGGCCCACCTCGAACGGCGCTCGCCGGCCCGGGTCGCAGGCGCGGCGTAACCGGGTTCGGACCGCCGGGGCGCGGTCTACGATCGTGGGGTGGTTGCTCGCGCACGGATCGTCGCCGGCCTGGTGACGCTCGCGCTCACGCCGGTCGTCCCCGGCGCCGCCGCGTCCGCCTTCGCGGCGGCGACGTTCACCGTGCCCGCCGGGCCCCTGCGCCCCGGGCAGGACGTGACGTTCACGTCCACGGTGCCGTGCGCCGCGCCGGTGGTCTGCTCATGGACCACGGCTGACGGCGGCGCGCTGGCCGACGGCGCGGTGTTCACGCACCGCTTCGCGGCGGTCGGGACGACGAGCGTCACGCTCACGGTCGACGCCGACCCCGGAGTCGCTGGAGACGAGACGAGCGAGACCGAGCCGGTGTCGATCGTCGCCAACCGCGCGCCGACGGGGACGATCCGCGTCGTGCCGTCGGTGCCCGTCGCCGGCCAGGCCGTGCAGCTGACCGTCGACGCCGCAGACGCCGACGGCGACGCCGTGTCCTACGCGTGGGACGTCAACGAGGACGGGGTCATCGACAGCACGCAGCCGGCGGCCTCGTTCACCCAGCCCTTCGCGGGCGTGCGCACGGTCCGTGTGACGCTCCGCGACGCGTTCGGCGGGTCGACGCTCGTCGCCCAGGTCGTGCGCGTGACCGCGTTCCCGTTCGCCGCGTTCGGCGCGCAGCCCGCCGCGCCCGTCGCCGGGGAGACCGTCACCTTCACGTCGACCTCGCAGGACCCCGACGGCCCGCTCACCGAGGAGCTCTGGGACCTCGACGGGGACGCCGTCTACGGCGACGCGGCCGGACCCGTCGCGCAGCGCGCGTTCCCCGTCCCCGGCGTATTCACGGTATCGCTGCGCGCCCGTGACGCCGACGGCGTGGCGAGCTTCGCGTTCCGGGACGTGCCGGTCGGCGCCCCGCAGGCGCCGGCGTCCGCTGCCGCGGCCGTGACGGCACCACCGCCACGGACGCCCGCCCCCGCTCGGCTGACCCGTATCCGGCCGTTCCCGGTGCTGACGATCGCGGGCAGCTTCAACCGCCGGGGTGCCCGGTTCTCGCGCTTCGCGGTGTCCGCGCCGAAGGCGGCGCGCGCGGAGATCACCTGCTCGGGCCGGGGCTGCCGCTTCTCTCGCCGCACGTTCGCCCCGGGCCGCATCCGTGCGCTGGAGCGGCGCCGTCTGCGCCCGGGCGCGCGGATCACGGTCCGGGTGACGCGCCCCGGGTTCATCGGCAAGTACACGAGCATCGTCGTGAGGCGAGGCCAGCCACCGCGACGGACCGACCGCTGCATCCGCCCCACGAGCAGGAAGCCGAGCGCATGCCCCGCGGCATGATCGCGTTCCTCGACCGCCCCTGGGGCGTCGCCCTCGCGCTGCTGGGCGCCTTCGTCCTGCCGCTGCTGCTCGCCGATCTGCTCGGTGGCGGCGATCCACCGCGCAGCGTCGCCCTGGTGACGACCATCGACGCCGAGCGGTCCGGCGTCCCGGAGGCGCAGCAGACCGCGGCCATCCCCGACCTGCGCCCCACCCGCGCCCTGCCGCGCCTCGCGCCGGCGGCCGATGGCGTGGCCGCACCTGCTGCGGCTGCGCCTGCACCCGCGGCGCCGCGATCCGGGCGCGGAGCTCGGCGAGCACGGCGGGACGATCGGCAGCCGGGAGCGCGGGCATACGGTGAACATATGCTCAGGTACCTGAAGATGCAAGGGGGTGGGCAAACCGCCGCGACCCACCTCGGGGCCGGCGGGCGGCGCCGCGGTTTGCGGCGCGGGTGGCGGGGCGAGGCGGGTCGCGGCGCGGCTCCCTGAAGCGCCCCCGCCGCCACACCGAGGATGCGGGGAACGGAACGGCGGTGCGACCGCCCCGCTTGGCGGATCGCGTGACCGCGTGCCGATGGAACTCCCGCGCCCTGGTGCCACCTACGCGGAGATGCGCGCGTGGTTCTTGTTGCGCGACCCTGAACTGGTGGCGGCTGCCGATGAGGTCGACGCCTCGCTGACGCTAGACCGCTTGAGCCTGCCGCTCCTCGAGCGCGTACGCCGCGGCGCGGCCACGGCACGATGGGTCGGGGAGTTCCGGGTTCGCGGCAGGTCACCCCCGGCCGCCAGGCGCTCGACGGCACCGGGCCTTTGCGCCTGAGGACCCGGCTCGGTCCGCTCGACGTCCTGCTCCGCCTACACGACGGCAGCGGCTACCCCGAGCTCGTGGCCCATACGGTGGTACGCTCCGTCGGCGATTTTCACGTGCGGCTGATCGACTTGCCGACGCTCGCGGCCATCAAGGGGTCGACCGGCCGCGCACGCGACCGCCTCACGGTGCCCTTGCTGGTGGACCTGATGAAAGCGGAGTCCGAGGAACGGTGAAGCAGAGCGCCAAGCCGCGCTCCTGTCCCCGCGCCCCCCGAGGTGGGTCGCGGCGCGGCTCCCCTACTTCTTCTTCTTCTTCGCGTCCGCCTTGGCCTTCTTCGCCTCGATCGCCTCGATCTGGTCCATGAGGCTGTCCATGCGGCGGGCGATGGCGTC
>SYBY01000069.1 GCA_005788585.1 Actinomycetota bacterium
CCGGCGCCTGCACTTCGTCGGCCTGGGCGGTGCCGGGATGAGCGGTCTTGCGATCGTCGCCCGGGCGCTCGGTGCCACCGTCACCGGTTCGGACCGGTCGCAGTCGCCGTACCTCGTCCGGGTGCGCGAGGCGGGCATCGACCCCGTCATCGGCCACGACGCCGCGAACGTCCCGGAGGGTGACGACGTCGAGGTCGTCGTCTCCACGGCGATCTCCGAGGACAACCCCGAGCGCGCCGAGGGCCGCCGGCGCGGCCTCACGGAGCTCCACCGCGGCCAGCTGCTCGGGCAGGTCAGCGCCGAGAAGCGCACGATCGCCGTCGCCGGCGCCCACGGGAAGACGACGACCACGTCGATGATCGCCCACGCGCTGCTCGGCGCCGGGATGGACCCGTCCTACCTCATCGGCGGCGCGCTGCGCACGACTGGCCCGAACGCGGCCTGGGGGACGGGGGAGTGGCTGGTCGTCGAGGCCGACGAATCCGACCGCTCCTTCCTGAACCTGCACCCCGAGGTCGCGGTCGTCACGAACTTCGAGCTCGACCACCACACGACGTACGCATCGACGGTCGAACTCGAGCAGACGTTCCGCACGTTCCTCGCGCAGGCGGGGACCGCGGTGCTGCCGCCGATGCTGCACGACCTCGCGTCCGGCCCCGTCGTCGAGTTCGCGCCCGACCCCCGCATCACGCTGACGGTTCCCGGCGAGCACAACGCACGCAACGCAGCGGCGGCGCTGGCGGCCTGTCGCCTGGCGGGCGCCGACGAGGAGGCCGTGATCGCCGCGCTGGCGACGTTCGAGGGCGCGGGCCGCCGTTTCGAACGCGTGGGGACGACGATGTCCGGCGCGCTCATCGTCGACGACTACGCCCACCACCCGACCGAGGTCGAGGCGACCATCGCCGCCGCGCGCACGCTGGCGCCCCGCCGGGTCGTCGCGGTCTTCCAACCGCACCTGTTCAGCCGTACCCAGCTCCTCGGCCGCCGGTTCGGGGCCGCACTGGCTGCCGCGGACATCGCCGTCGTGCTCGACGTCTACCCGGCGCGCGAGCGGGCCGAGGACTTCCCGGGCGTGACGGGGCGGCTGATCGCGCAGGCGGCCGCAGACGCGGGCGGGGGACGGCACGTCCTCTGGCTCCCCGGATTCGACGACGCCGAGGCCGCGCTGCGCGACCTGCTGCGCGACGGGGACATCTGCCTCGTGATGGGCGCGGGCGACGTCGACGCGCTCGGCCGCCGTCTCGCCGCGACCTAGACTCGCCGGGATGCCCGCCGCCGCGCTCGACGTCCCGCTCGCGCCGCTGACCACGCTCGAGCTGGGCGGCCCCGCCCGGCGCCTGGTCGAGGTCGCCGACGAGGCCGAGCTGTGCGCGACGGTCCTCGCCGCCGATGCCGCGGGCGAACCGGTGCTGGTCCTCGGTGGCGGCAGCAACGTCGTCATCGCCGACGTGGGCTTCGACGGCACGGTCGTCCGGATCGCCACCCGGGGCATCACCCGGGATCGTGCGGGCGAGCACGTACTGCTGGAGGCCGCCGCCGGCGAACCGTGGGACGACCTGGTCGCCGGCGCCGTGGCCGACGGCCTGGCCGGGATCGAGTGCCTCGCGGGCATCCCCGGGCTGACCGGCGCGACGCCGATCCAGAACGTCGGCGCCTACGGGCAGGACGTCGCGCAGACGGTAACCGCGGTCCGGGTCCTCGATCGTGAGGACGGCGCGGTCCGCGAGCTTCCCGCCGCCGCGTGCGGCTTTCGGTACCGCAGCAGCGCCTTCAAGGGGCATGCCCGGTACGTGGTCCTCGGCGTGACGTTCCGCCTGCGTGCCGACGCCACGGAGTCCGAGCCGATCGCGTACGCCGAGCTGGCTCGCACCCTCGGCGTGGACACCGGTGAGCGTGCGCCGTTGGCCGCCACGCGCGACGCGGTCCTCGGTCTCCGACGGGGGAAGGGGATGGTGCTCGACCCCGGGGATCCGGACACGCGCAGCGCGGGCTCGTTCTTCACGAACCCCATCCTCGACGCCGACGCCTTCGCCGCACTCACCGCCCGCGTCGCCGAACGGCTCGGGCCCGACACGCGGCCGCCCGCGTTCCCCGAACCCGACGGGCGGACCAAGACGTCGGCCGCCTGGCTCATCGACCGCGCCGGATTCGGTCCCGGCACGCGGCGCGGGAACGTCGCCCAGTCGGGCAAGCACGCGCTCGCTCTGGTGAACCTCGGCGGGGCGACGACGGGGGACCTCGTGGCGCTCGCGCGGGAGATCGCGGCGGGCGTCGAGGAGGCGTTCGGGGTCGCGCTCGTGCCCGAACCCGTGTTCGTCGGGCATCGCTGGACCGGCTGATCGTCAAAGGGACCACGGGCGCGGCGGCGAAACCAGAGGCCGTGCGTGCCCTTCGCGCCAACCGCCTCGTCGTCACCGGCGCCTCCTGTGTCCTTGCCCTCGCGCTGCTCGGGCTCGGGTTCCTGTGGCTGCGCGACTCCTCGCTCGTCGCCGTCACCGAGGTCACGGTCAACGGCGCCGAGGGCAGCCAGTCCGAGGAGATCCGATCGGCGCTGCGCGAGGCCGCCGAGGACATGACGACGCTCCACGTTCGCGAGGACGCGCTGCGCTCCGCGGTGCAGCAGTACCCGAGCGTCGCGGCGGTCACGGCCACCGCGGACTTCCCGCACGGGCTGCGCATCGATGTGCGCTCGCGCACCCCGGTCGCCGCCCTGGACACCGGGCAGCGCCGGATCGCCGTCGCGAGCGACGGGACCGTCCTGACGGGCAGCGCCACGGACGGGCTGCCGCGCGTGAGCGTCAACACGCCCCCGGGCGGGCCGCGCGTACGCGGTGACTCCGCGGCCGCGCTCGTGCGGCTCATGGCCGCCGCACCGGCGCCGCTGCGCGCCCGCGCCGCGCGCGCGGTCCTCGGGCCCGACGGACTAACCGTCGTGCTCACCGAGGGCCCGCGCCGGCGCGTCGGACGCGGCGACCG
>SYBY01000462.1 GCA_005788585.1 Actinomycetota bacterium
CCTCTGGGAGGCCAGCGAGGAGGGCCTCATGCGGCAGGATCGCGTCGTCGCCCTCACCCGGGACGTGTGGCGCTACGCCGACCAGCTCATGGACGTCGCCGTCGCCGCGTACCGGCGGCGCGAGCTCGACCGCGCCGTGGCAGACAGCCAGCAGCGGGTGGCGCTGGTCCACGGCCTGCTGCTGTCCCCGAGCGGCGCGTCGGGGACGAGCGCGCTCGGTGCGCAGCTCGACCCGCGGGCGTCGTACGTGGCGCTGCGGGCGCGCAGCCCGCGCGGCGATGACCGGGAGCTGCTGCTCGACCTCCAGATGCCCGGCGTCCTCGAGCACGCTGAGGTCGTGCCCTACGAGGGCGACGCCGCGGGCTTCGCGACGGCGCGACCGGCCGTGGCCCCGGGCGACGGCGTCATCATCGGTGTCGGCCCGGCGGGGCCGCTGTCAGCGCTCCCCCGGTCGTTCGCCGTGGCGACGCGCATCGTGGAGACCGCCGCCGCGTTCGGGCGCTCCGGCGTGCTGACGCTCGAAGCGCTGGCGCCCGAGGTCATCGCCCGGTCCGAGGACGTGCTCGGCGAGGCGCTCGTGGCCCGGTGCGTCACGGCCGTCGGCCCGGACACGGCCACCGGCGCCGAGCTGCTCGGCACCGTGCGCATGTACCTCGAGCGTGAGCTCAGCGTCGAGCGCACCGCGCACGCGCTGGAGGTCCACCCCAACACCGTGCGCAACCGCCTGCGCCGCTACGAGGCGCTCGCCGGCGTCTCGCTGCGCGCGACGGACGACCTGCTGGCCGTCCGTCTCGCGCTCCTGCGCGCCGCGCTCGACGCACGCGGCTGAGCAGCGGTCAGCCGCCGCGCCGCATCGCCGAGGCCGGCACGTCGTCGAGCCGGTCGATCATCTGCGCGAACGCCTTGGCCACGGGACGCAGCTCGTTGCGCGCGACCTTGGCCATGACGTCGCCCTCGTCGTAGAGATAGATCGGGCCGCTGACCAGGCTGATGACCGGGATCTTCGTCGGCACCAGGAACGATGCGTCGGTCGGGATGCCCTTCGCGCCGTTCGCCGGGATCACCGCGGTGCGCGTGAGGTTCTGCGTGACGATCGCCTTCTGGATCGCGTTGCGGATCACCGAGCTGCCGGTGCGGAAGAAGCCGCGCGGCTCGGGCAGCGAGCTCATCACGAGCGTGCCGTCGCGCACCACGCCCGCCAGGCCGATGTGCTCGATGGTCAGGTTGGCGACGAGCTCGTACGGGCTGTCGGGGTTCGTCACGTACTTGTCGAGGAACGCCTGGTGGGACTGGTAGCCGGTGAAGTGCGTGTCGAACGTCGTGAACATCAGCGTGCGCTTGCGCTCGGCCTGCGGGACGGAGGCGAACGCCTTGGCGAGCGCCAGCACCTCGGCGGTGCCGGTGGCGTCCTCGACCGCGCCCTCGGACATCGAGTCGTGGTGCGACTGGACCTGGATCGTCTCCTTCGACTGCCCCGGCAGGACCCCGACGACGGTGTTGGCCTGCACCTCGTCGCGCGAGCCCTCCAGCGTCAGCCGGCCGGGCGCCTTGCCGCGACCCGCCCGGACGAGCGACCGGATCTGCGCCCCGTCGGTCTTCGTGACCCAGACCCCCGGGACGCTGACGTTCAGGCGGCGGTAGTACTCGTTGAGGTACTTGTTCGAGTCGTAGTAGTCGCTCAGGACGCCGATGAAGCCGACTGCCCCGCGGGCCTTGACCTGCTTGAGGACGTCGGTGTAGCTCGTGATGTACGGGTTGGCCTGCTTGAGCGCCGCGCTGTCCTTCAGCAGCGTGAGCCGCGGGTCGTACAGGAACTCCGCGCCGAGCCCGAGCGCGAGCAGCGGGGTGTAGAAGCGCAGGTTGAAGAGGACGATCTTGCCGCGGACGTCGGTCCGGCGGAACTGGTCGCCCAAGCCGTCGCCGACGTCGACGACCTCGGCCCGCGTGCCGCCCGGATCGGTGGCGAACGGGCCGGTGTCCGTTGCGCTCTCGGTGAACGAGTGCCACGACGGGAACGCGTCGATCGTCTGCCCACCGACCTCCAGGCCCCAGCGATGCGGCCGCCACAGGTACGACGTCGCGTGCTCCTGCCAGGCGTCCAGCCCGTAGGACTCCAGCGTGCGCTCGACGTAGTCGGCGGCCGCCTTGGCCTCCGGGGTCCCCGTCATCCGCGCGCCGAACGCCGCGACCTCCGCGGTGGTGTTGTAGATCTCGTCGGTGCTGGGCACCTCGGGGGGCGCCGCGCCCGCCGGGAGGACCGGCAGCAGGCAGAACGCGGTGAGCAGAGCTAGGGACAGTCGACGCATGGGCAACACCCTAGATTCGGGTCAACTGTGAGGGTCCCCACCGGGCCATACGAGAGATTGTGGATTTCCACACCCTCCGCGCGCCTACGTTCCCGCACATGTCCCGACGTCTGCCGCTCTTCCTACTGGCGATCCTCTGCTCCGCGCTGACCGGCGCACCCACCGCCCACGCGGCCACGCCGCCTCCGGGCCCCGCCGGCGATGCGTTCTACACCCCGGTGACCGAGCAGGTGCCGGGCCCCGAGGGCACGATCATCTGGGCGCGTCCGGCCACCGGCCTCGCCGCTGCCCCGAGCGCCGCGCGAACCACGCTCGTCCTGCACCGCATGCGCGGTGTCGCCGGCACCCCTGTGGCCGTCTCCGGCACCGTCGTGATGCCCAAGGGCACCCCTCCGGCCGGCGGATGGCCCGTCGTCGCCTACAACCACATGACCACCGGCGGGGGCGGGCCCTGCGGTCCGAGCAACATCCGCGAGGGCGACAGCGAACGGCGGCGCAAGCACGAGGACGCCCGGCTCGTGGCACGGCTCCTTGCGCGAGGCATCGCCGTCGTCCGCAGCGACTACGAGGGGATCGAGACCCCGGGGCCGCACCCGTACTTCATCAGCGACTCGCTGGCCCGCTCGACGATCATGATGGTGCGCGCCGCCCGCGCGCTCGAGCCCGACCTCTCCCGGACGTGGGCGACCATCGGGCACTCCGAGGGCGCCGCCGCCTCGATCTGGGCGGCCCACCACGCCCGGGAGCTGGCGCCCGACCTCGACCTGCGGGCGGTCGCCGCGCTCACGCCGCCGCTGACCACGCGCGAATCGCTCGATCTCGCGCAGCAGATCACCGTACGCATCCCGGGTCTCGGCGGCCTGGCCCCGCTCGGGGCGCTCGTGCTGACCGGCCTGGGCTCGGCCCACCCCGAGTTCGACGAGATCCTGCGCAACGGCGGGCTGAGCGCGCGCGCGACGTCCCTCCTCGGAGACATCGAGACCCGCTGCCTGACGACGCTCGGCCGCGGCGACTCGTGGGGCGGCCTCATCCCCGCGCGGATCCTGGGACCGCGCGGGGCCGAGCTCAAGCGGGTCGGCTACCCGCTCATCGACGCGCACAGCCCACTGCGCGCCGACATCGGCAGCGTGCCGCTCCGGCTCGAAGCGGGCGGCCTGGACCTCATCACGCCGGCGCAGTCGATCCTGAACTGGGCGCGGCGGCTGCGCGCCGGCGGGAAGAGCGTGACCTTCACGCTGCACCCGCTCGGCACCCACTCCTCGATGCTCGAGGACGGGGTCGCGATGTCCCGCCTGGCGGACTGGACCGCAGCGCGCCTGCGCTGAGCGCGGGCTGCAGACAGCCCGCGCAGCTCAGGCCTGCGGCTTGTTCTCCTCGTCCGTGGCCGCGGTCAGCTTGCCGAGCGCGCCGCCGAGGTTGCCGAGCGCCTGGTTGAACTCGCTCGGGATGATGAAGATCTTGTTCGCCGATCCCTGCGCGAGCTGCGGCAGCATCTGCAGGTACTGGTAGCTCAGGAGCTCCTGGTCGGGCTTGCCCTGGTGGATCGCGTCGAAGACCTGCCCGATCGCCTTGGACTCGCCCTCGGCCCGGAGGATCGCGGCCTCCTTGGCGCCCTGCGCCTTGAGGACGGCGGACTCCTTCTCGCCCTGGGCGGTGAGGATCTGGGACTGCTTGACGCCCTCGGCGGTGAGGATCGCGGCGCGACGGTCACGCTCGGCGCGCATCTGCTTCTCCATCGCCTCCTGGATCGTGCCGGGCGGGTCGATCGCCTTGATCTCGACCGTGTTGACGCGGATGCCCCAGCGCCCGGTGGCCGCGTCGAGCACGGACCGCAGCGCGTTGTTCACCGAGTCCCGGCTGGTCAGCGTCTCCTCGAGCGTCATGCCACCGACCACGTTGCGCAGCGTCGTGATCGTGAGCTGCTCGATGGCCTGCAGCGGATTGGCGACCTCGTACGTCACGGACTTCGGATCCGTGATCGTGAAGTAGAGGACCGTGTCGATCTGCACCGTCACGTTGTCCGAGGTGATGACGGGCTGGGCGCCGAACGTCACGACCTGCTCACGCAGATCGATGAGCGGCCGCAGCTTGTCGATGAACGGAATGATGATCGTGAGCCCGGGCGACAGCGTGCGGCTGTAGCGACCCAGCCGCTCGACCACCCCGGCACGCGCCTGCGGCACGATGCGCACGGTGCGGGCCGCCACGAAAATGACGAAGAGGCCCACCACCACCAACACGATCAGTCCGGCCATGAGTCTTGCTCCTTACTCCTCAGTGACGAGCGCGGTCGCGCCCCGAATCTCCACGACCTGGACCTTCGTCCCCGCATCGATGGGGTCCTCGTCAAACGCCCGGGCGGTCCACACCTCGCCGTTGATGCGCACGGTGCCGACCCCCTCGTCGTTGGCGATCCGCTCGATGACGACGCCGGACGCGCCCTGCAGGGCCGCGGTGCCCGTGCGGATCTGCGGCGGCGTGTAGAGGTGCCGCTTGGCGATGGGCCGCACGAACGCGAGCAGCAGGGCGCCGCCGGCGATGAAGATCGCCCACGACGCGACGGCGCCCGCACCGACGGCGCTGGCGACCGCCGCGAGCAGCGCGCTGATCGCGAACGGCCCGAGGAAGAAGCTGGTGGTCGCGATCTCGCCCACGGCGAAGATCACGGCAGCCACGATGAAGATCGCCCACAGGTCCATGGTTCGGGAGCCTAACGGCGCGGCAGGCTGTTCGTTACGCCGGGGTCACCCCGAGCAGGGCGCGGGAGAAGTCGTCGGCGTCGAACGGCCGCAGGTCCTCGAGGGCCTCGCCCACGCCGATGAGCTTGACCGGGATGCCGAGCTCACTGGCGATCGCGAGCGCGATCCCGCCCTTCGCCGTGCCGTCGAGCTTCGTCAGGACGATGCCGTCCACCGGCACGGCCTCGCTGAAGAGCTTGGCCTGGCGCAGCCCGTTCTGGCCCGTCGTGCTGTCGACGGTCAGCAGCGTCTCGTGCGGCGCGCCCTCGAGCTGCTTGCTGACGACGCGACGGACCTTCGTGAGCTCGGCCATCAGGTCGTCCTGGGTGTGCAGGCGCCCTGCGGTGTCGACGATGACGACGTCGACGCCGCGCTCACGACCCTGTTTGACGGCCTCGAAGGCGACGGATCCCGGGTCGGCGCCCTCGGGCCCGCGGACGATCTCACAGCCGGCCCGCTCAGCCCAGCCGGCGAGCTGCTCGACGGCCGCGGCGCGGACGGTGTCGGCGGCGCCGAGCAGCACGGTGAGGCCGAGCTCCTGCTGGAGGTGCCAGGCGAGTTTGCCGATCGGCGTCGTCTTGCCGGTGCCGTTGACGCCGACGGCCATGATCACGGTGGGCTTCTGCGTGACGTCGATGCGGTCCTCGAACGGCTCGTCGCCGCCCCGCGCGATCCCCGCGAGCAGCTCCTGCAGGCGGGCGGTCAGCGCCTCGCCGCCCTCGACCTGACCCGACGTGGCCTCCTGCTCGAGCTGCATGACGACCTTCGCGGTCGTCGTCGCACCGACGTCGGCCATGATCAGCGCCTCCTCCAGGCGCTCCCACGTCTCGTCGTCGAGCGTCTCGAACAGCGTCGCCTGGATCTCGGCACCCAGCGCCTGCCGCGTCTTGCTGAGGTTCTGGCGCAGGCGGCGGAAGAACCCGCGCCGCTGCTCGCCCTCGGGCTCGGAGGCCGCAGCGCCCGTCGCGCCGTCGGGCAGGATGAAGAGGTCGTTCCAGTCTCGGGCCATC
>SYBY01000008.1 GCA_005788585.1 Actinomycetota bacterium
CCGCGCAGCGGTAGACGCCGGCGTCCTTCGTCATCGCGTACTCGCCGGTGAACGGCGGCTCGGTGGCCTGGCCGCGCAGCACGGCGTACTGCTCCGGGCTCAGCTCCTCCCGCCACTGCTCGTCGGTCTTGGTGACCTGCTCGTCCGCGCTCATGCACCCAATGTACGCCGCTCGTAGACCACGAACGGCCCGTACCGGCGGATCGGCGCGTAGGCGCGCGCGAGCTCGTCGTCGAGGATCGTCACGCCCGTCGACTCCCCGGCGCGGTTGGGTTCCGGCGCGGCGGTGATGGGGTCGTCGAAGCGCACGATGTACCGCACGTTCTCGCGACGGAGGTCCTCGACGATCTCGCGCTGCACCGGGGCGCTGGTGACCACGCCCGGCGCTTGGATGTCGTACGGCGTCGGGTTCGGCCGCTCGGCCAGCACGTAGAGGAGCGGGTGGCCGGCGGTCACGAGGTCCGATCGGCGCGTCGCGACGTAGATCGGCTCACCGGGCTCGGTGCGGGTGCGCAGGAAGCGCAGCGTGGCGTTCAGGCCCTCGTCGTGCGCGCGGCCCGCGCGGACCCCGTCGGCGACCGGCGAGGCGATGGGCGTCGTCGGGGCAGTGACGGCGCGGACGCGGCGATCGAGCCCGACGACGCCGACGTAGACCAGGACGCCCGCCGCGGCGACCGCGAGGAGCCGCCGGTCGGCGCGTGCGACCGTCCACGCGCCGAGGATCGCGACCATGACGGCGAGCGGCGCGGTGTGGAACTCGTCGGCGCGCGCGAGGAGGTACTGGAGCATCACGACGGCGAAGAGCGCGGTGGCGAGCTCGGTCGCGCCGACCCGCCGCCAGCGCAGACCCAGGGAGACCAGGCAGACCGCGAGGCCCGCGACCAGCACCGCGGGGACGTAGAACAGGAGGAGGTTCTCCAGGGTGTCGCTGACGAAGCCCCCGGGTGAGCTGGTGTTCAGCGGGCCGTCGTAGGACCAGGGGAACGTCAGGCGCTGGTAGTCGCCGAACTCCAGCAGCGGGTAGCGGACGAGCAGCTCCCACGACGGGCTCAGGCCGGCGGCCACCACGACGGGGAGGTAGAGGAGCAGGCCGGCGCCGACGGCCGGGAGGGCGAACCGGGCGATCTCCCGCAGGCGTGGCGGCGCGTCGTCGTCGCGGGTCCGGGCGAGCGCCAGCCCCAGGACGACGGCCAGCCCGAGCCCCGCGCCGAACTCCAGCCGCCACGCGGCCGCGACGCCGCACAGCACGCCGGCCCAGACGAGGTGCCGGGGCACGAGCAGCAGCGCGCCGAGGCAGAGGACCATCGTCGGCGGGAAGGGGTGCGGGCCGCTCGGCGTCGCCATCGCGAGGACCGCGACGGCCCATGCGGCGAGGGCCAGTCGCGGCGAGGCGTACCGCGCGGCGAGCACGTACGCGAGCACGCCGACCCCCGCGTCGCAGAGCACGCGCAGCACGCGCCAGGGCACCAGTGACGAGCCGAAGATCTCCTGCAGGCCGGCGAGCAGGTACGGCTGCCCGGGCGGGTAGAACCACCAGAAGTCGCGGTAGGGAACCTGGCCGTCGGCGATGCGCGTCGCCGCCTGGAGCATCAGGCCCTCGTCGTTGGGCTGGATGCCGTGCCGGAATGCGATGCCGGAGATCACGACGCCGGCGGCGAAGAGCAGTGCGAGCCGCAGGCCAGTCGTCCGGGACACGGCCGGGTACCGTACCCACCGCATGGGTCCGATCGACGCGCTCCACCTCTCCGGCGCCGCCCTGGACGGGCCGCGGGCCGAGGTGCAGGCGGCCGTGGCGCGGTACGCCGACGCCGCGCGGGAGGCGCCGCCGTTCCGCCCGGGGGTCGACATGGTTCCGGTCGCCGGCCGGGTCCTCGACGCCGCCGATCTTCACGCCCTGGTCGACGCCTCGCTCGACGGCTGGCTGACCGAGGGACGCTTCGCCGAGCTGTTCGTCGAAGGGCTGCGCCGGACGACCGGGCGGGCCGAGGCACTGCTCGTGGGATCGGGCTCCCAGGCGAACCTTCTCGCGATCTTCGGCCTGTGCTCGCCGCTGCTCGACGCGCCCCTGCGCCCCGGGGACGAGGTCATCACCCCGGCCGTCGGTTTCGCGACCACCGTGACGCCGATCTACCAGGCGGGTCTGCGCCCGGTCTACGTCGACGTCGAACCGGACACGCTGAACCCGGCGACGGACGCGGTGGAGGCCGCGATCGGCCCGCGCACACGGGCGATCGTCGCGGCGCACTGCCTGGGCAATCCGTTCGACGCGCCCGCCTGGGCGGCGCTGGCCGCCGAGCACGACCTCGTGCTCATCGAGGACTGCTGCGACGCGTTCGGGTCGACCATCGGCGGTGCGCCGGTCGGGACGTTCGGCGTCGCGTCGACGTACTCGTTCTACCCCGCGCACCACATGACGACGGGGGAGGGCGGCGCGGTCGGGGTCGACGACCCGACGTGGATCCGCGCCCTGCGCTCGCTGCGCGAGTGGGGCCGGGACTGCTGGTGTCCGCCAGGCGTCAACGACGCGTGCGGCCATCGGTTCGAGGGCCGGTACGGGGAGCTGCCCGAGGGCTACGACCACAAGTACGTCTTCAGCCAGCTGGGCTTCAACTTCAAGATGACCGACC
Organism: Actinomycetota bacterium; assembly: GCA_005788585.1. The sequence goes on from SYBY01000008.1 coordinate 2,628, forward strand.
TGCAGGCGGCGCTCGGGACGACCCAGCTGGGCAAGCTCGACGCGTTCGGCGCCGCGCGCCGCGCGAACTTCGCCCACCTCGACGCGGCGCTGCAGCCGCTGGCCGACCGGCTCGTGCTGCCCCGTGAGCTGCCCGGCGCCGACCCGTCGTGGTTCGGCTATCCCGTCACCCTGCGCGACGGCGGCGCGGCCGAGCGGCGAGACCTCCAGCGCTTCCTGCTCGAGCGCCGCATCGACTCACGCCTGGTGCTCGGCGGCAACCTCACCCGCCAGCCCGCGCTTCTCGGCGCCGACCACCGGATCGCCGGGCCGCTGCCGCACGCCGACCGGATCACCGAGGCGTCGATCTGGGTGGGCGTTGCGCCGGGACTGACCACGGCGATGCTCGACTGGGTCGCCACGTCGATCGGGGACTGGCTGGCGCGGTAGCCCGGGGGCCTACCCTGGAGGGGATGGGGCGACGGGCGATCTGGGGTGGTCTCGCGGTGCTGGGCGCCGTGCTCGCCCTCGCACCTGCCGCGCCGGCGACCGCACAGGACGCGCCCCTCGCAGACGTGCGGACCTTTGCCTTGGCTCTGGGCAACGGGACGCTGCGCGGTGACCTGACGACGCGGTATGCGGCCTACGACCTCGTCGTCATCGACGGCGACGATGCGACACCGGAGGAGGTCGCGGCGGTGCGCGCCGGCGGCTCGAAGGTCCTGGCGTATCTCTCGGTGGGCAGCATCGAACGGTGGCGGTCATGGGCGCCGAAGGCGATCGACTACCGGATGGAGCCCCTGGCCGGGTGGACGGGCGAGCGGTACGCCGACACCTCGAAGGCGGGCTACCGCAACCTGCTGGTGCGCGAGGTCGCGCCGATGCTGCTGCGCAAGGGCTTCGACGGGCTGTTCCTCGACAACGTCGACATGATCGAGACGCACCCGCGCCAGCGCGCCGGCATGTTCTCGCTCGTCCGGCGGCTCTCGTCGCTGACGCACGGGCGGTCCGGGCGCGTGGTGATGGCGCAGAACGGGGCCGACGCGATCCGGCCGGTGATCGGCGCGCTCGACGCGTGGAACCGCGAGGACGTCACTGCGACGTGGGACGGGTCGCACTACCGCGCCGTGCCGGGTGCCCGGTCGCGCGAGGCGATCGCCGAGCTGCGCGCGATGCGCCGCCGCGGTCTGCTCGTGACGGCGACGGACTACACCCGCACGGACGGGACGACGCTGGCCCGCCGGGCCGCCGCCCGGGCCTGTGCCGCGGGGGCGCTGCCGTTCGTCTCGGACATCGGGCTCACGCGGGTCCCGGCGGTGCCGTTGCGCTGCCCATGACTGCGGCTACTCGTCGGGCCCGGCCGCGGCCTCGGCCATCTCCGGCCGGAACCGCAGCTCGTAGACCGTCGCGCAGCCGTACCGGCGCACGGCCTGCAGCAGCGGGCCGAGCGTCTCGGTGAGGTCCGCGAGCCCCGGCCGGCAGTCCACGAAGACGAACCGTGCGTTCGTCGAGGTCACGAAGTCTCGCGCGGCCTGACCGGTGAGGCGGCCCTCGATGAGGTCGTTTGCCGGCCGCTGGCGCTCGTCCCAGTCCGGGGACCACGACAGCGCGCCGACGTAGGTCTCGCGCCCGGTGTACGCCGGCAGCATGTACCCGGCGTAGGTCGCGCCGAGCACGCCGCCGGGACGCGGGTCGGTCTCCAGCGCGCGCATCGCCTCCCGCTCACCGGGGAAGATCCAGTACGGGTCGCCCGCCGACTGCACGCTGTTGCGCGCGACGTCGAGTTTGTGGACGAATCCCGGCAGCGTCATGACGACGAGGATCGCGACGACCGCAGCTGGCTTCGGCGCGCGCCAGATCGTCAGCGTGCCCTGGATGGCCAGCACGCTCAGGGGGATGGCGAGCCCCTGGAAGGAGTGGTAGGGGAAGGTGCCGAGGGGCAGCAGGAAGACGATCAGCACGGCGAAGGGCCAGACCCGGACCGCCTGGTCTTGCCACGTCGGCGCGGGCAGGCGGAAGGCGAGCAGCGCCGGGGCGGCGAGTGGCAGCACGGTGAGCACCATCGCCCACCACGGCCAGCGCCACGCGTCCATCGCGCCGCGGGCGTTGGCCTCACCTGCGAGCTGCCATGCGGGGTCGAGCTTCGAGAGCGCGAAGTAGTACGCCGCCGGGAGCGCGATCGCCCCCAGGACCACGAGCAGCCCGGCCCGCGGGCGCTCGCCGTGGCGGCGCCACCGCCACGCCTCGACGGCGACGAGGATGAGCCCCAGCTCCGCGCCCTGCCACGGCTGCAGCCAGCAGACCAGCAGGGCGCCGGCTGCGGTCAGCCAGGGGACGGTGCGCGCGGTGTCGTCGCGCCACCGTTCGACGCCGAGCAGGACCAGCGGGAGCAGGCCCACCGCGATCGCCGTGGGGAGATAGCCCCAGAGCCAGCCGGCGGCGAACATCTCGCCGCTGATGAAGTCGAAGGAGTACTGGCGCGGCTGGCCGCCCCATTTCGTCCAGGCGACGATCCAGCTCATCGGCATGACGCCGAAGACGCCGAGCACGATCGCGGTGTGCCTCGCGCCTGGCGCCTCGGGGAAGAACCGCCGCGCGTAGCGCTGGATGCCGAAGAACAGCGTGAAGACGGCGACCGGCTTCCAGACGAGGAGGTAGGAGACCGCGAGCGGGACACCCAGCGCGACGAGCCCGCCGGAGAGCGCGAAGACGGGATGGAAGAACGTGCGGTCGCCGGACTCGAGGTCGAAGAGATTGCCGATCAGGACGTGGTTCGACGCCTCGCGGATCCACGTCAGGTACTGGAGCTGGTCGGCGGCGAGCAGGCCGTCGGCGCCCGTGATCGTCCGGTCGGTCTTCGCGAGCAGCGGCGCGAGCACCGCGACGGAGAACACCGCGAGTGCGGCGAGGAGCAGCCACTCCACGCGGTCGAAGGCCAGGCGCCGCCTCATGGCCCCTTGCCCACCAGCCGCGCCGCGTTGCGCGCGACACGGCGCACGGCGGTGCCGGCGCCCTCGTCGCGACCCGTGCGGGCCAGGGTGCCGGGGTACTGCGCGCCGGTCGCGCGGGTGACCGCGGCGAGGTCACGGATTGACCAAGTAAATCGATATCCTGAAAGTCTGCACTGGTCTGAAGGCTTCCACTAAAGTCGTAGACTTTCCAGGTTTGTCCTAG
>SYBY01000463.1 GCA_005788585.1 Actinomycetota bacterium
ACGCCCGAGACGCCGCCGCTCGCGCGCGGCTGCCCGCCGCCGCTCCGTGGCCTGGCCGGGCACGGGCTGGGCGCGGACCGCGTCGAGCGTGCGGGTGCGCAGCCCGGGCGGCGGGCCGCTGTCCTCGTAGTCGAGCTCGCCGAGCAGCGCGCGCAGCTCGGGGTCGAGATCGAGATCGTCCTGGTCGTGCTCAGCCATCACGGTGCTCCGAGAGTGCGGCCCGCAGGTGGCGCAGGCCGTAGAAGACGCGGGACTTGACCGTCCCGAGGGGTAGATCCAGGCGCGACGCGATCTCGGCCTGGGTGAGGTCCTCCTGGAAGTGCAGCCGCAGGATCTCCCGCTGCTCCTCGGAGAGGGTCGCGAGTGCGGTCTGCAGCTCGTCGCGCACGAGCAGCTGGTCCTCCTCCTCGGTCCCGCCGTGGGGCTCGGCGGGACCGTCGGCGACATCCACGTCGAGGGAGACGACCGTGGTCTCCCCGGCACGCTTGCGGCCGAGATCGGAGGCGGCGCGGTAGGCGATGGTCATGAGCAGTGCGCCGACGGTGCCGCGTTCGGGATCGAAGCGCGGCGCGGCCCGCCACAGCCGGACGAAGCTCTCCTGGACGAGATCCTCCGCCGCGCCGCGGTCGCGCAGGCGCCGCAGGCCGACGGCCCAGATGCGGCGCTCGTAGCGGTCGTAGAGCTCCTCGAGCGGCGCGCCGCGGTCGCCGGCGGCGACCTGCTGCAGCAGGCGCGCCTCATGGGCGGCCTCGGCGGCACGGGACGCATCGGTCGGGGTCTTACCGGTCACCGGGACGAATCTGCGGGCGTGGGCACGCGTGGAGCGTGGCAGACTCGCGGAGCCGAAGGCGGCAGGAGGCGGGAGTACGAGCTGCGACATGACGAGAGGTTCTTCGCGCCGGGTCGTGCCGGAGGTTCAACGCCGGACGGGCAGGCGTGGCAGGATGGCGCCATGGGAGTCGGCCACCTGCTGCTGTTCGACATCGACGGGACGCTGCTGCTGCGCGCGGCCGAGGCGCACAAACACGCGCTGCACGACGCGCTGGCGAAGGTCCATCACGTCGATCCGGCGCGCATCGGCCAGGTGCCGACCGCGGGCCGGACCGACCTGGAGATCGCCCGGCACCTGCTCCTCGACGCCGGCGTGCCGCCGGACCAGATCGACGAGCATCTCGACGACGTCCGCGACGCGGCGTGCGAGGCGTACGCCCGGCTCTGTCCCGACGACCTCTCGGCGACGGTCGCGCCCGGCATGCGCGAGCTGCTGGCGGAGCTGCACGGCCGGGGCGACGTCGGTCTCGCGCTGGTGACCGGCAACCTCGAGCCCATCGCGCGCCTGAAGCTGTCGCGCGCGGGCCTCGGAGAGTTCTTCCCGGCCGGGCAGGGCGGGTTCGGTTCCGACGACGAGGACCGCACGCAGCTTCCGGCGGTGGCGCGGGAGCGGGCGGCCGGTGACGGGGCGGCGCCGTTCCCGCGCGACCGCACCATCGTCATCGGGGACACCCCGCTCGACGTGCTGTGCGCGCGGGCTGACGGCGTGCACTGCATCGGGATCACCACGGGCCCGCACGAGGCCGACGAGCTCGTCGGCGCCGATGCGGTGGTCGGCGACGCCCGGGGCGTCGCCGACGCACTGCGTAAGCTCGGGGTGTGAACGGCCGCTACTTCGATCAGCGGGCCGACGCCCGGCCCGTCTCGGTCTTGCCGCCGCGGTAGGTCCCGGTCGCCTCGAACGGCCACTTGCCGCCGCTGCTGCCCGCGGTCGCGATGTACGACACCGTCTTGCCCTTGACCTTGCGCTTGGCGTCGACCTTCAGCTGGAACTCGGTGACGGTGGTGAAGACGCCCGGGACCGGCTGCTGGAGGTTGTCCGGCACCTCGTTGAGCAGCGACATGCCGTACTGGCCCTCGCCACTGCGGATGGTGCCCTGCAGCACCGAGTCGATGCGCAGCGGCGACGAGCCTTCGACGAGGAGCAGGAGGCGGTACCCCTTCCCGTTGAAGGCGGTGAGCTTGAGCTGCTGGACGATGCCGCCGGCGGCCTGGCCCACGACCTTGCCGGTCCCGATCTTCCCGGCGCTCGGGCACGTGCGCGCGCGGACCTGCGCCGCGTCGCACGCGGGGAACGCGACCGGGTTGAACAGCAGCGGGTACGGCAGCTTGGCTTCGATCGACTGGGTGGCGGACGATCCGTCGACCGCGCCGACGTCCGCGCCCGTGATCTTCGCGGACACGTTCACTGACGCCGGTCGCGGGTTGTCGGGTGTCCCGGACTTGGTCGGGCTCACCGAGGCGTTGAGGCTGACCGCGGCGTGCGCGGACCCCGCTCCGATGGCGGCAATCGCGACGGTGGCGATGCTGAGGGCGCAGACGCGCTTCATGTGTGGGTACTCCCCCCGAAGAAACATGTCGGTAACCGTAACGGATGTGACATCCGTCACGCTGAGCTACGGGGTCCAGAACACGTCCGAGCCGAAAGGTTGCGGTCGGGCGCCCTCGGCCGCCAGGCGTTCACGGGCCTCCTCGCGGTCGATCTGGGCGACGGCCGCGACCTCTGCTGTGGCGAGCGGCTCGCCCGCCCACGTGAGGACCTCCGACAGGGTCTCGGGGTCCGCGCGCTGGGTGAGCCCCGGGCCGCAGTTGGCGAAGACGACCTCGTAGACCTCGATGGGGTTGAAGCCCGGAATCACGGAGGTTCCGCCGGGTTCGTGGTGCAGCACGTAGGTCGGGCAGCTGTACCGCCGGCCTCCGTCCCAGCCCGCCAGGCGGCGGTCGAGCGCGGCCGCCGCGGGCAGCGGGTGGCGGGCGGCGTCCTTGTCGGCCTCGACGGCGCGCTGGACGTCGTCGTCCCGGGTCCATCCGCGGACCTCGGCAGGGGTGAGACCCGCCGTCTCAAGCGCGGCGTCGATGACGGCCGGTTCGTCGAGGACGCCGCCGCCCATCTGACCGAGGCGCAGCGCGCGGAGCACGCGCTGGGCGGCGTGCTCACCGAGCCGCTCGCGCGTGGCGACGACGACCTCGCAGGCCGGCCGGGTGGCCGGGAGATGCGAGCGCACCGAGGTGTCGAACGGCATGCCCGGGTCATGGCTCAGGCGCTCGTAGGACGCGGAGACCTTCTCCGGAGTCAGGCCCTTGGCCTCGTACTCGGCGCCGGACTCACTGAGCACGACCACGCGCGTCCGCCAGACGAGCTGGTCGCCGTAGACCCAGCTCAGCCGCCGCCGGATCGGCTCGGCCGAGTACGCGAACGGGCAGTTCGGGTCGGTGAAGTGGTCGATCTGGACGGTCGCCATGTCGCAACCACGCTAGCACTGGTCGTTGTGTGCGCAACGACCGAGAGAAGGAGCGTGCGACATCTCGCCCTGGGGGCTCGATGCCGAGCGAGTTCTCTCTGTTTCGTGGGTGAGCCGAGCCGCCAGGCGAGGCTCAGCCACGAACCAGCTTCTTGTACGAGATCCGGTGCGGCCGGTCGGCCTCGGCGCCGAGCAGCTCGCGACGGTGCTCCTCGTAGGCCTCGAAGTTCCCTTCGAACCACGTCACCTGGGAATCGCCCTCGAACGCCAGGACGTGGGTGGCGATCCGGTCGAGGAACCAGCGATC
>SYBY01000070.1 GCA_005788585.1 Actinomycetota bacterium
CACGTACGCGCCGTCGCTGCGCCGTCGCGCGCCGAGATGCACGTGCGGGCCGCCGCGCGGGCGACCCGACCGCCCGACCGTCCCGAGGCCGTCCCCCGCGGCGACGACCTCGCCGCGCCGCACCGCGACCGACCCGAGGTGCAGGTAGCTGGCGATCAGCGCCCCGCAGACCACGGACACCGTCCGCCCCGCGTCCCCCACCGCCCCGGCGAACCGCACCTCCCCCGCGCAGGCAGCGCGGACCGGCGCGCCCACCGGCGCGGCGAGGTCGACGCCCCGGTGCTGCCCGGCCGCGAAGCGATCAGGCCCGACGGCGAAGCGCCGGACCGGCGCGCCGTCGACCGGCCATCGCCATGGCGCCGCCGCCACAGCGTCGGCGGTCAGCAGCAGGGCTACCAGCCCGAGAAGGACGACACGCGACACCGGCCGACCGTACGACGCCGCCCGCGGAACCCGGGCCGATGCGCGTGCAACGGCACGAAGCCGTCACACGGTCGTCACAGGCCTCCACCACGCACCATCAGTCGCAGCGACGACCCGCCCGCCCCGGTCGCCACATCGGTGCGGACCGGCCGCGGCTGCGGGACGCCGTGGGTGACACTCCCGCCCGAGACCCGCAGCACGAGCTGCGCCCCGGCCGGCACCCGCCGGTGGACCGGCCAGATCTCCATCTTCAGGGTGACGTCCTCGCCCGCCCGGACCCGGGTCGGGGTGACGCTCGACTCGCGGTGGCTGACCCGCAGCCAGCCGTCGTTGACCCGCCGGACGGAGCCGTCGGCCCGGCGCTCGAGCAGGACGGCGTGCAGGTTCGCGTCGCCGGCGCTGTAGCGCGCACGCAGCGTCAGCTCGATGTCGCCCGCGAGCACGCGGTCCACCGCCAAGGGGGCGGTCGCGAACTCCACGCGCTCGGTCTCCCCGCGCAGGCCGTCGGTGGGCCGCTGGGTGAAGGACGAGGTGCCCGCGGCACCCGGATCCCCGCCGAGGCCGCCGTCGGCGCGCAGCGGGAGGTCGACCGGCGCCGCGTCGGCCGGCGGCCAGGCCTCGTGCTCCTCCCAGCCCCGTCCGCCTGACCCCCACGGGCCCTCGTACGTCGTGACGTGCGCGGACGGCAGCGGCGCGTCGGGCAGCTCCTTCAGCCAGTGATCGAACCAGGCCAGCAGGGCGCCGACCGGCAGCCGCTCGTGCTTCACGCAGATCGGAGGACCGACGCAGGCGGGCCAGCCGACCACGGTGCTGTGTTCCCACGGGCCGTAGACCAGCCACGTCTTCGAGCTGTGCCCCGCGCGCATGAGCTCCTCGTAGTTGCGCAGGGAGCCGCGCCGGAACAGCGGATCGTCCCAGCCGCCGACCGCGAGGACGGGCACCTCGACGCGGTCGAGCTTCGGGCCGATCGCGATGCCGTCCCAGAACGCGTCGTGGCGGGGGTGGCGGAACCACGCGCCCCACACCCGGGTGAACGGCACGCGGCCGAAGGTGGTCACGGAGGCGGCCAGCGGCCACCAGTCCGAACTGAGCGGCGTGCGCTTGATGCCGCCGGGATAGATGTCGTCCTCGTAGAGATCGGTCGGCGCCTGCTGCGGGGCCACCGCGACGAGATGGGGCGGGCGCATGACCGCCGCCTGGTACGACGTCATGCCGCCGTAGCTCTCCCCCTCCTGGCCGATCCGCCCGTTCGACCCGGGGTGCGCGGCGAGCCACTCGACGATGTCGTAGCTGTCCTGCCACTCGACGGGCTGGTTGTTGTACGGGAAGAACCCGCCCGACCGCCCGGTCCCGCGGACGTTGCAGAGCAGCGCCTGGTAGCCGCGCCGGGCCAGCCACTCGCCGTGGCTGACGTAGACGAGGCTCAGGATGTCGTAGGGCGTGACCTCGTAGACGATGCCGGGGAAGGTGCCGGGCGCCGCCTTGCCGCCGCGAGCCGGAACGCTGAGGTAGCAGCCGAGCTTCGTCCCGTCGCGCATGGGCACGCGGACGGAGGTCGTCTTCACGCCGTACTCGGCAGCGCGGGTGTACGAGAACCACGCCGGAGCCGCAGCCTCTGCCGTGCCCGGCAGCGCGCACGCGCCCGCGAGCACCAGCCCGCACATCGATCGCCGCAGTCGCCGCATCTCGTCCCCCCTGCCCCCGCGACCCCCACGGTCGCGCTCCAGGCGGAAGCCTACAGGTCAGAAACGGCGCACATTCTCTATTTCTGCGTGAGCGCGGCGTAGAGCGCGTTCGCGCTGACGCCCGTGAGCCCCGAGACGACCCCGGCCGCGGGCCGCGCCTTTGCGCCCGCGTCGACCAGCGCACGGAGGGCGCCGACCGCCGCATCCAGGTCACCCTCGGCCTCCGGCGCCCCGCCGAACACGACGACGACCTCGCCCTTCGGCGCCGCCTCGGCGTACCGCGCGGCCAGCTCGGCGGCGGTCCCGCGCGCGACCTCCTCGTGGACCTTCGTCAGCTCGCGGCACACCGCGACCGGCCGCTCGGGATCGACCTCGGCGAGCGTCTTCAGCGACGCCGCCACGCGGCCAGGGGACTCGAAGGCCACCGCCGTCTCCGGCGCGGTGACGAGCGCGCGCAGCTCCCCCGCCTTGCGCGGCAGGAACCCGACGAACCGCCAGCGATCGGCGGGCAGCGCGCTGGCGACGAGCGCGCTCAGAACGGCGCTGGGCCCCGGGAGCACCTCCACGGCGAGCCCGGCGGCGACGCACGCCTGGACGAGCACGTAGCCCGGGTCGGAGACCAGCGGCATGCCGGCGTCGGAGACCAGGGCGACGGTCGCGCCGCCGCGCATCCGGTCGACGAGCTCCAGCGCCCGGCCGCGCTCGTTGTGCTCGTGGTAGCTGACGAGCGTGGCGTCGACGCCGTAGCGGTCGAGCAGCACGCGGGTGCGGCGGGTGTCCTCACACGCGATGACGTCGGCCTCGCGCAGCGCGGCGAGCACGCGGAGCGTGATGTCCTCGAGGTTCCCGATGGGCGTCGGGCAGACGACAAGACCCGCGCTCATGGTTCACCGGCGGCCAGCAGTGCCGCGCCGAGCATCCCCGACTCCGCCCCGAACTGCGACGGGACGATCTGCACCGCGTCGCGCATCGGCGGCAGTGCCCGCGCGGCGACGACCTCGCGCGCCGGGCCGAGCAGCAGCTCACCGGCGCCGATGACCCCGCCGCCGACCACCACGACCTCGGGGTTGAAGATGTTCACGACGTTGGCGATCCCGACACCGAGCCAGCGCCCGATGCGCCGGACGGCCTCCTCCGCGGCCGCGTCGCCGTCGTGGGCCAGCTCGGTCACGAGCGCGCCCGTGATCTCGCGGCCCGCTGCGAGGGCCCGCCCCAGTGCGCTGTCGGCGTGCGCCCGCGCGAGCTCACGGCCCTCGCGTGCCAGCGCCGGGCCGGAGACGAGCGCCTCCAGGCAGCCACGGTTCGGGCACGCGCCGCCGCATTCGGGGCCGTCGGCGTCGATGACCATGTGACCGATCTCCGGACCGGCCCCGACGGACCCGCGCGCGAGGTTCCCCTCCACGACCATCCCGCTGCCGATCCCCGTGCCGACGGTCAGCAGCACGGCATCGCGCACCCCGCGCGCCGCACCGAAGCGCCACTCCGCGAGCATCGCCGCGTTCGCGTCGTTGTCGATGACCACGGGCAGCCCCACGCGCTCGGCCACGAGGTCGCCGAACGGCACGCCCGCGATCGGCAGGTGGACGCTCATCATCGCCACGCCGCGGCGCCGGTCGATGAGACACGGGATGCCGAGGCCGACCCCGGTGACCTCCGAGGGCGCCGCGGCCCGGACCTCGTCGATCGCCGAGACCACGGTGTCGAGCACCTCCTGCAGGCTCAGGGCAGGCGCCGCGCGGTGGGCGCGCGCGTGCACCTGGAGGTCGGCGTCGACGACGCCCGCGAGCAGCTTCGTCCCGCCGAGGTCCACGCCGATCATGCAGGGGGCCGCCATAGAAGCCGGTGACGTTAGTTCAGATCGCGTCCCCACCCACCCGTGCAGGAGCCGGAGCACCGGGTCCGTAGTCTCCTTCGGATGCGCCAGGAGCCCAAGCCCCCGCGCGTGGACGATCAGGACGCCGAGCCCGAGTACCGCGTCTATCGGTCCCGGCCGAAGCTGCTCATGCGAACCGGCGG
>SYBY01000071.1 GCA_005788585.1 Actinomycetota bacterium
GCCCAGCGCGAGCTGCGCAAGCACGAGGCCACCGCGAGCGTCGCCGCCGGCAACGGCGCGCCGGCCGCCGTGGCGGCGAGCTGACATGGCGGGCCTCGACCTCAGCGGACGCACCGCGATCGTCACCGGCGCGTCACGCGGCATCGGCCGGGCGATCGCGCAGGCGCTCGTCGACGCCGGGGCCACCGTCGTCCTGACGTCCCGCAAGCAGGAGGCGGCCGACGAGGCCGCCTCCGGGCTCGGCGAGCGCGCCGTGGGCTTCGGCGCGCACGCCGTCGACGAGGAGGCCGCGCAGCGGTGCGTGGACTTCACGATCGAGCGCTTCGGCCGCCTCGACATCCTCGTCAACAACGCCGGCACGAACCCCGCGTTCGGGCCGGTCGTCGACCAGGACCACGGCCGCTTCGCCAAGACGTTCGACGTCAACCTGTGGGCGCCGGTGCTGTGGACCGGCCTGGCGTGGCGCGCGTGGATGCAGGAGCACGGCGGGACCGTCGTGAACACGGCGTCGCTCGGCGGGCTCGTCGTCGGGCCGAACCTGGGCGTCTACCACGCGTCGAAGGCCGCGCTCATCCACATCACCAAGCAGCTGGCGCTGGAGCTGGCGCCGGGTGTGCGCGTCAACGCGGTCGCCCCGGGCGTGGTCCGGACGCGGCTGGCCGAGGCGCTGTGGAAGGAGCACGAGGACGCGGTCGCGGCGACCACGCCGCTGGGCCGCATCGGCGAGCCCGAGGACGTCGCCTCCGCGGTGGCGTTCCTGGCCAGCGACGCGGCGAGCTGGATCACGGGCGAGACGCTGCTCATGGACGGCGGCCAGATCCTGGGTGCGCCGAGTACGCCGGAGCCGGTGGTCGCCTGATGGGGCAGCTCGACGGCAAGGTCGCGGTCGTCACGGGCGCCGCACAGGGCATCGGCCTGGCGACCGCGCAGCGGCTGTCCGACGAGGGGGCGAGCGTCGTGCTGGCCGACCTCGACGGCGACCGCCTGACCGCGGCGGCAGACGGGATCGACGGCGACACGCTGGCGTTCACCGCCGACCTCACGAAGGACGACGCCCCGGACCGGCTCGTCGCCGCGGCGATCGACGGCTTCGGGCAGATCGACATCCTGGTCAACAACGCCGGCTACTCCCTCGACGCCCCGATCCACAAGATGCGCGACGACTGGTTCCAGCGGATGCTCGACATCCACCTGGTGGTGCCGTTCAAGGTCATCAGGGCCGCGGCGCCGCACCTGCGCGAGCCCGCGAAGGCCGAGCGCGACGCGGGCGAGGAGCGCTTCCGCAAGATCATCAACATCTCCTCGACCTCGGGGACGATGGGCAACCCGGGCCAGGCCAACTACGCGGCGGGCAAGGCCGGCATCGTCGGCCTGACCAAGACGCTGGCCAAGGAGTGGGGCCAGTTCAAGGTCAACGTCAACGCGGTGGCGTTCTCGTGGATCGACACGCGGATGATCGCCGCGAAGACCGACGAGAACACGTTCGAGATCGACGGCGAGAAGGTGCAGCTCGGCGTCCCCGAGCAGATGCGCGGACTCGCCGCGACGATGGTGCCGATCGGCCGTCCCGGCACGCCGTACGAGGCTGCGGGCGGCGTGCTGTTCCTCGCGTCGCCCTGGTCGGACTTCGTCAGCGGCCAGGTGCTCACCGTCAGCGGCGGCGCCTTCGGAGGGATGTCGTCGTGACGGTCTCCGCCGCCCAGCGCCACGTCGACGGGCTCGACGTGGACGCGGTCAGCCGGTGGATCGGCGGGCTCGGCATCGGCGCGCGCGGCGGCCTGCGGTTCACCCGGATCGGCCAGGGCCAGTCGAACCTCACGTACCTGGTGCGCGACGAGGCCGGCGGGTCGTGGGTGCTGCGCCGCCCGCCGCTCGGCGAGCTGCTCGCGTCGGCGCACGACGTCGCGCGCGAGCACCGGATCCTGTCCGGGCTGCAGGACACCGCGGTGCCCACGCCGCGGATGTTCGGGCTGAGCACGAACCCGACGGTCAGCGACGTCCCGCTCGTGCTCATGGAGTACGTCGACGGCGTGGTCGTCGAGAACCAGGCGATCGCCGAATCGCTGCCGACCGCGCGCCGCCGCGAGATCGGCCTGTCGCTGGCGCGCACGCTCGGGCAGATCCACGCCGTCGACCTCGACCGCGCGGGCCTGGCCGACCTCGCGTCGCGCAAGCCGTACGCGGCGCGCCAGCTCAAGCGCTGGTACGGCCAGTGGGAGCGCTCGAAGACCCGCGAGATCCCGGCGATCGACGACCTCCACGCGCGGCTCCAGCGCGCGATGCCCGACCCCGGCGAGATCACCCTCGTGCACGGGGACTTCCACCTGCTCAACGTGATCACCGACCGCGACCACGGCGATGTCGTCGGCGTCCTGGACTGGGAGCTGTGCACGCTCGGCGACCCGATCGCCGACCTCGGCGGCCTGCTCGCGTACTGGCCGCAGGACGACGACCCGGCGCCCGCGGTCTTCCAAGGCCCGGCGCTGCCCGGCTTCCCGGACCGGGCGGAGCTGGCGGAGACGTACGCCGAGGTCACCGGCCGCGGCCTGAGCACGCTGGGGTTCTGGCACGTCCTCGGGCTGTGGAAGGTCGCGATCATCTGCGAGGGCGTGCTGCGCCGCTCGATCGACGAGCCGCGCAACGCGGCGTCGGAGCAGCGGCCCACGGCGCAGACGGTCGACGACCTTGTCACCCGCGCGCTGGCCATCGCGGAGCAGTCCGGGCTGTGAGCCGGCGCGGCCGGTGACCCTCGCGCCGCCCCGGACCGGCGCCCTGCGGCGCGCCGCCCTGCTGCCGGTGCTCGGTCTCGGCGCGGTCGTCGTCTCCTGCATGCAGGCGCTCGTCGTCCCGGCCGTCGACGCGATCGCCCGCGACCTGGCGATCAGCACCGCGGCGGCGACGTGGGCGGTCACCATCAACCTCCTGGCGTGCGCGGTCCTGACGCCCGTCCTGGGCCGGCTCGGCGACCTGCACGGCCGCCGCCGGCTCATGGCCGTCGCCATCGGTGCGTGCCTCGCCGGGTCGCTGCTCGCCGCGCTGACGTCGTCGTTCGCCCTGCTGCTCCTCGCGCGGGTGCTCCAGGGTGCCAGTGGCGCCGTCTTCCCGCTCGCGATCGGCATCGTCCGCGACGAGCGCGAGGGGCCGTCGGTCACCCGCACCACCGCGGTGGTGAGCGGCATGCTGAGCTTCGGCGCCGGTGTCGGGCTCGTGGCGTGCGGGCTGCTGACCGTCGACGGCGGTGACTACCACCGCGTCTTCTGGTTCGCGACGATCGTCAGCGCGGTGACGCTGGCGGGCGTCTGGTGGGCGATCCCCCATCGCGCCGCGCCGGGGGGCAACGGCCGCCTGGACTACGCAGGCGCGGTCATCCTCGCCGGCGGCCTGCTGCTCGTGCTGCTGGCGCTGACCGAAGCCCCGGCCTGGGGTCTGGCCTCGCCGCGTTTCGTCGCGTGCCTGGCGGCCGGTCTCGGCGTCCTGACCGTCTGGCTGTGGTGGGAGCGCCGGGTCCCCGCGCCGCTCGTCGACCCGGTGATGCTCGCCGACCGCCCGGTGCTGGTGACGAACCTCGCGGGGTTGTTCGTCGGCCTGGCGAACTTCACGTGCTTCCTGGGCGTGGTGCGCCTCGTCCAGTCGCCGGGCGGCGACGGCCTGCCCGGGTTCGACGCCTCGGTCCTGACCACCGCGCTCGTCTTCCTGCTGCCGGGCACGATCGGCTCGGCGATCGCCGCGCAGCTCGGCGGCGAGCTCGTCCACCGCTTCGGCCCGCGCCGCACGCTGGCCTCAGCGGGCCTGCTCGGCGCCGCCGGTTTCGCGGGGCTGGCGACGATCCCGCCCGAGGCGTGGGTGATCGTCGCCTGCACGATCGTCGTGCTGAGCTCGGTGAGCATCGCCTACGCCGCCATGCCGATGCTGCTGATGGCCGCCACGCACGCGCGGGACACCGCCGTCGCCAACGCGATGAACTCGATCGCGCGCTGGGTCGGCGGCGCGCTGGGCAGCGCGCTCGTCGTCAGCGTCCTGGCCAGCGCGGCCACCCCGTCACCGGCCGCGTTCACCGCCGTCTTCCTCCTCGCCTGCGCCGGGTGCGCGGCCAGCGTCCTGCTGGTCCTCCGCGGCCTGCCCCACCTTCCCCACCCGAACCCGACCTGAAGGACCTCGAACATGCCCGAAGCCGTCATCGTCTCGACCGCCCGCACGCCGAGCGGCAAGGCCTACCGCGGCGCGCTGAACCACACCCACGGGGCGACGCTCGGCGCCCACGCCGTGTCCGCCGCCGTGGCGCGCGCCGGGCTGGCCCCGGAGGAGGTCGACGACGTCATCGTCGGCGGCTCGCTCGGCGAGGGCACCACGGGCGCCAACATCGCGCGTCAGGTCGCGCTGCGCGCCGGGCTGCCGGTCACGGTGCCGGGCGTGACGGTCAACCGGTTCTGCAGCACCGGCCTGCAGACCGTGGCGCTCGCCGCGCAGCAGGTCATCTCCGGGCAGAACCGCGCGGTGGTCGCGGGCGGGCTGGAGTCGATCAGCCGCGTGCAGACCGACCACATGAATCTCCCCGAGGCCGAGGATCCCTGGCTCTCCGAGCACACGC
>SYBY01000464.1 GCA_005788585.1 Actinomycetota bacterium
GCGACCAAGCAGCTCGGCGGCGCCGTGATGCAGGTCGCCCAGGCGGGCACCCCGGAGCAGGCCCGGGAGGCGAAGGACATTCTCGACGCCGCCCGCAAGCAGCTCTTCGCGTTGCTCGCGAAGGACTGACCGCCATCGCGCCCAACGGCAGATCGAGGTTGCCCCAGCGACGTCGATCTGCCGTTCGGCCCGGCCCGGGGGCGCCCCCAGGGTGCCGGTAGGCTGGTGGTCCATGGACGAGCCGCGCAAGCTGCAGACCCGCCGCCGCTCCAACCCGGGCGGCATGGACGTGCTGAAGGTCATCGGCGCCGACGTCCTGCCGTTCAACGCGCGCAAGCCCGCGTGGTTCAAGGTCCCGGCCCCGGGCGGCGCGAAGTACCGCGAGCTCGGCCGGCTCATCGAGAGCGAGGACCTCCACACCGTCTGCAAAGAGGCGGCGTGCCCGAACATCGGCGACTGCTGGGAGCGCGGCACCGCCACGTTCATGATCCTCGGCGACACGTGCACCCGCCGCTGCGGGTTCTGCCACGTCAAGACCGGCAAGCCGACGTGGAATGACCCGCTCGAGCCCGCCCGTGTTGCGCGGAGCGTCGCCAAGATGGGGCTGCGCCACGCGGTCGTCACGAGCGTCGACCGCGACGACCTGCCCGACAAGGGCGCCCGCATCTGGGCGGCCACGATCCGCCAGATCCGCACCCAGGCGCCGGACTGCAAGGTCGAGTGCCTGACCCCGGACTTCCAGGGCCACGAGATGCCGCTGGCGACCGTCATCGCCGAGCGCCCCGACGTGTTCAACCACAACGTCGAGGTCGTCCCGCGGCTGTACCCGGTGGCGCGCCGCGGCTCGACGTGGCAGCGCTCGCTGCGGGTCCTGCGCAACGCGAAGGCCATGGGCGGTGACGAGGTCACGACGAAGTCCGGCCTGATGGTCGGACTCGGCGAGACCTTCGACGAGCTCATCGGCGCGCTCGAGGACCTGCGCGCACACGACGTCCAGGTGATCACGGTCGGCCAGTACCTGCGCCCGACGAAGGAGCACCTGCCCGTCGTCCGCTACTGGGCGCCCGAGGAGTTCGACGCGATCGCCGACGCCGGGCACGCGATGGGCTTCGACCACGTCGCCGCCGGGCCGCTGGTGCGTTCCAGCTACCACGCCGACGAGCACGTTCCGCAGGATCAGCCGGGCGTGGGCCCGGTCGCCGTCGCCGCCGGCTGAGTGTTCCCGCTCAAGGACAACATCCCGACGGACCGCCCGGCGGTCATCACGATGCTGCTCATCGCGATCAACGTGATCGTGTACTTCGCCGCCCAGCGCGGCGGCATCCTCGACGCCCCCGACGACGGGTTCATCGTCAACTGGGGCGTCATCCCCTACGAGCTGTGGAACTTCGGCCGCGAGTGCGAGCTCGACGGCTCGGGCGCGCAGATCCTGTGCGAGGGCCAGGAGGGGGTGTCCGGCGAGGTCGACGCCCAGCCGCCGGCCTGGGTGACGCCGTTCTCGTCGTTCTTCCTCCACGGCAGCGTGCTGCACCTGGCCGGCAACATGCTGTTCCTCTGGATCTTCGGCAACAACATCGAAGACAGCATGGGCCGGGTGAAGTTCGTCCTCTTCTACGTCATCGGCGGCCTCGCGGCGCTCGCGGCCCAGGTGGTGATCGACCCGAACTCGCCGGTGCCGATGATCGGCGCGTCCGGCGCGGTGGCCGGCGTGCTCGGCGCGTACGCGGTGCTCTACCCGCGTGCGAGGGTCGTGACGGTGATCTTCATCGTGATCATCTTCACGATCATCGAACTGCCCGCCGTGCTCATGCTCGGCCTGTGGTTCGCTCAGCAGATCGCGCTGGGCGCCACCGACCTCACCGGCCCGGCCGGCGAAGGGGGCGGTGTCGCGTACTTCGCGCACATCGGCGGATTTGCCGCCGGTGCGCTGCTGATCAAGCTGTTCGCGACCAACATCAAGACGGTGCCTCCCCGGGCCCCGGTGGGAACCATGGCCTGACCGGTTTGGGTGGGCGCGCCACGGGGCAGCCCTCGAGAAGCTGTGCTCCCCGGAGTCCTCACCCGTCTCCTCCGTGCGATCAGCTGGATCGCCGTCGGCGTCGCCGTCACGGTGGTCATCGTCCAGCTCGACCTCGGCCTGACGGGCACGCTGATCGCCCTCTGGTTCACCGGAACGATCGGCCTGCTGCTGCTCATCGCCTGGCGCGCCCGTCGCCGCGAGGAGGCACCCAGGGTGGAGCTGCTCTGGGACGAGCGGCCCGACCGCTGACTCAGCGCACGGCGACCGTGAACGAGCGCGGGACGCCCGCGGCAGGATCCGCCGTCACGGAGACGATCAGCCGGGCGGTGCGCGCCCGGAGGACCGCGCGACGCGCCGAGGACGTCAGCCACACGGTCACGTAGCGCGCCTCGCCGGCGGCCATCCGGACCCGGACCGGTGAGAGCGTGATCGTCCGGCGGCCGGCCCGCAGGCGCGGGCGCAGGCGGACCTCGCAGCGGGCGACGGCGCAGGCGAAGGCCGCGACCCGCCGGTCGCCGCGCCGCGAGAGCGGGACGGCACCGCGGGGACGGACCGCGGCGATGGCGGTGGAGCGCCACCGGGGAATCGGCACGGCCGCGCCGCCCATCGCGCGGGCTGCGGCGGCGCGCCCGTCGAAGGGAACGACAGGTCCCGCGCCGCTGGGCGGTGCCGGGGGCGGCTCGGCGAGCGGCGCCACCAGCGGTGCGGGCAGGATCGGCCCCACGGGGCCGGCCTCGGCCTCATCGACGCCGAAGCCGTTGCTGTAGCGCGCCGTCCCACGCACAACGACGCCGCTCTCCGCATCGAGCTCGGTGAGCAGCAGCGCCGGGTCGGCGCCGATCACGCTGCAGGACGAGGGGGCGGTCGTGCTGCACCGGCGCCAGGTGAATGTGACGGTGGGCGCCGGCGTGCCGAGGACCTCGACCCCCGCCATGGTCAGCTGCTGGCCGACCTGGGGCGTGCCGACGAGCCGCAGCTCGCCGAAGACCTGCGGCGCGACCACCTCGCAGGCCACGATGCGTTCCTGCTTGGTGTCGGACCGCACCCGGTCGGCGCCGGGACCGCAGTCGACGTCTTCGGCGAGGCCGTCGCGCGAGAACACCGTGTCGTCGTCGGCGCCGCCGTCGAGGTCGTCGGCTGCGGTCCCCCCGAGCAGGACGTCGTCGCCATCTGCCCCGCGCAGGGTGACCGGGACCGCGAACACGCCCTCGGCGTCGAGGCGGTCCTCGCCGCCGCCCCCGTCGACGACGATCGCGGTGACACCGTCGCACCGCATGCCATCGCCACCGCCGGTGGGCGCCTCCACGCAGCCGGCAACGGGCGAGGCGGGGCGCGGTAGGAAGCTCACCGACGAGGGCGCCGAAGGATCCTGCAGAACGCGGATCGTGTCGTCGGCGCCATCGCCGCTCAGCGTCAGGGTGCCGCCGCTCAGGCCGCCCGTGACCGCCGCCTGCGCGGACGGTGCGGCGCCACACGCGGCGAGCAGAACGGTCAGGAGGATGACGGGCGTGCGGGGGGACATGGGCAGGCCGCACGAGCGCGCGGGCGCGGCAACCTACCAAGGCGCGCGGCAACCGGCCAGACCGGCACGACCGCGGGTGCGGGGCAGCTATCGTTCCCTTGACTGGCTGGTCAGCCAACCACGAGGAGCAACGGTGGATCTGAACGACACCCCGGAGCAGGCGCAGTACCGCGAACAGGTGCGTGCCTGGCTTGAGGAGCACAAGTCCGAAGCACCCGA
>SYBY01000465.1 GCA_005788585.1 Actinomycetota bacterium
CGTGGACGCGGAGCATGCCGCGCCACGCGCCAAGCTCAAGGTCCGAAAGCGCCTCATCCTGGGCAGGTCGTGCAGCAGTTGCCATGCTGCATCCGAGTGTAGTCGGTTGTGATTGCACCGGCAATCACCTGATATAGTTGCATATACAACTACTTGCCGAGAGGACGGGACATGGCTCTTGAGGGCCTGCATCACATCACCGCGATCACCGCCGACGCACCGCGCAACGTCGACTTCTACGCGCGCGTGCTGGGCCTCCGCCTGGTGAAGAAGACCGTCAACTTCGACGCCCCCGACGTCTACCACCTCTACTTCGGCGACGAACGGGGTGCGCCCGGCAGCATCCTCACGTTCTTCGAGTTCCCCAACGCGGCTCGCGGTCGCCACGGCGACGGCATGCCGTACCGGATCGAGTGGCGCGTGGACAGCGAGGACTCCCTGACCTTCTGGGCCGAGCGCCTGAAGGCCGAAGGCGTCGACGCGCGCTACGAGGGCGACCAGCTGCGCTTCGACGACTTCGAGGGCCTCCAGCACGTCCTGCTCCCGAACCGGTCCCCCGACGCGCCGTTGCGCGCCACCGCGCACGACATCCCGGCCGAGCACGCGCTCCAGGGCTTCAACGGGGTGCGCGCCTACGGCGACCCGGAGGCCAGCCGGCCGCTCATGCAGGCCCTCGGGCTGCACGAGACCAACCCCGGGACCTTCGAGGCCGCGGGCGTCGACCGGCGGGGCGCGCTGTCGTTCGACCCGGCACCCGATGCCCGCGGCATCCCCGGCGCGGGCACCATCCACCACATCGCGTGGTTCGCGGCCGACGACGCCGAGCTGGACGCCTACCGCGCCACCCTCACCGACGCGGGCGCCCGGCCGACCCCGATCATCGACCGCCAGTACTTCCACTCCGTCTACTTCCGCATTCCCAGCGGCGTGCTGTTCGAGCTCGCCACGGGCGACATCGGCTTCGACGTCGACGAGCCGCTGGAGACGCTCGGCACCGCGCTGAAGCTGCCGCCGCAGCATGAGCGCCTGCGCGAGCAGCTCGAAGAGGTCCTGGTGCCGCTGCCCAACCCGCGCGACCCCAGCGAGGTCTCGTCGTGACCACCGAGCCCCTCCCCTACGTCGAGCGGCCCGCGGCCGGGACGCCCGAGGGCGCCTTCATCCTCCTGCACGGGCGGGGCGCCGACGAGCGTGACCTCCAGCCCGTCCTCGAGGCGCTCGACCCGGAGCGACGGCTGCTCGGCCTGACCGTCGGCGGGCCACTGTTCCTCCCGCCGGGCGGCCGGCACTGGTACGTGGTCCCGCGGGTCGGCTACCCCGATCCGGCGACGTTCACCGCCACGTACGCCCAGCTGACGGCGTTCCTGGACGGCTGGCTGGCCGAGCACGGCATCGACTGGTCGCGCACGGTGATCGGCGGCTTCTCCCAGGGGACCGTCATGTCGTACGCGGTGGGACTCGGGCCGGGCCGCCCATCCCCCGCCGGCATCCTCGCCATGAGCGGGTTCATCCCGATCGTCGAGGGCTGGCACCCGGACCTCGAAGGACGGGCGGGTCTGCCGGTGACGATCGTGCACGGGCGGCGCGACCCGATCATGGAGATCGGCTTCGCCCGGCGCGCGAAGGAGACACTCGAGGCGGGCGGGCTGGACGTCACCTACCACGAGACCGACGCCGCCCACCACGTCGAGCCGCGGCTCATTCCCGAGCTGCAGCACTGGGTCGCCGACCGGGTGCCGAGCCTCAGCCCGGACGCGCCAGGCTGAGCAGCCGCGCGGCGAGCGCGTCGCAGACCTGACGCGCCTCGTCGTCTGGCACGTCGTGGGTGATGAGGCCCTCGACGGTGAAGGACGCGATCGTCGACTCCACCGCCAGGACGCTCGGGTCCACGGACCCGGGAAGCTGGTGGGCGATGATCGCGTCGATCGTCGCGTGCAGCCGCTCGTGCCAGGCGGCGATGGCCGGCGAGACGCGCACGCGCGCGTGGACGGTCGCGACGAGACCGCGAACCCGCCGCAGCCGTCCGACGAGCCAGAAGGCCTGCTCGGCCAGCGAGGCCCCTTCGACCTCGGCGTACGCCGCGAGATCCTCGGCGAAGAGCTCATCGAGCACGGCGATGAAGAGCGCGTCCTTGTCCTCGAAGTACCAGTAGATCGTGTTCGACGCGACGGACGCCCCCTTGGCCACGCGGCTCACCGAGGTCGCCTCGTAGCCCTCCTCGAGGAACAGCTCTCGGGCCACAGCCACGAGTTCGGCGCGCTTTTCGGCCCTGGGCTGGGGGCGGCGGTTCCGAGGCATGCCGAGACATCTTGACAGGCGGTCAAGATGATCTAGGCTGCGTTCTTGATCGACGTTCCAGAACGACCGAGGAGCCCCGTGCCGACCCCAACGATCGCGCCGCCGCGTCACGACGTCCGCTTCGCTTCGCACGGCAGCGCGTGCGCCGCGTGGCTCTACCCCGCCCCCGTGCGCCCGGCCCCGATCATCGTCATGGCCCACGGTCTCGGCGGCGTCAAGACCATGCGGCTCGCGGCGTTCGCCGAGCGCTTCCGGGCGGCGGGGTACGCCTGCCTCGTCTTCGACTATCGCCACTTCGGAGACAGTGAAGGCGAGCCGCGAGAACTGCTCAGCGTCCCGCGCCAGCTCGAGGACTGGGAGGCCGCCGTCGCGTACGCACGCACGATCGACGGCGTCGACCCCGATCGCGTCATCCTGTGGGGAACCTCGTTCGCCGGCGGCCACGTCATCACCACCGCCGCGCGGGACGCCCGGATCGCCGCCGCCGTCGTCCAGGGCCCGTTCACCGACGGCATCGCGTCGGCCCTCGCCCTCGACCCGCGGGCGAGCCTGCGCATGGCGCCGCGCGTCCTGCGAGACCTGGCCGCCGCGGCCCGCGGCCGCCCACCCGTCCGGGTTCCGGCCTACGGCATCCCGGGCACGGGAGCACTGATGACCGCACCGGACGCCTACGCGGGGCTGCTGCGCCTGACCGAGGCCTCGGACCTCGAGGAGGCCCCGCCTCGAGACGTCCCCGCTCGGATTGCCCTGGGCATCCCGCGGTACCGGCCGGGGCGGCACACGAAGAACATCCGCTGTCCCATCCTCTTCTGCGTCTGCGACAACGACACGGTGGCCCCCGCCAAGGCGACGCTGCGCTACGCGGCACAGGCCCCGCGCGGTGAGGTCCGCCGCTACGCCCACGGCCACTTCGACATCTACATCGGCGACGCTTTCGAGGAGGTCGTCGCCGACCAGCTCGCCTTCCTGCAGTCGAAGGTCCCGGTGACGGGCTAGGGAACTGCCGCCGGGTCCTCGACCTGCGGCTCGGCGGTCTGCGTCGGCGGCGTCGTCTGCGTCGTCGCCGTCGAGGGCGCCGTCTCCACCTCCGGTTCCGCGGGCACGGTCACGGTGCGTTCGCGCTGCACCGTCACGGTCTCGCTCGTGATCGTCTGCTGCTGCTCGGTCACGACCGTGGTGGTCTGGGCCCCCTCGGTCGTGACCGTGGTTGCGGGCGTCGCGCGGCGGTCGGGCACCAGCCGTCCCTCTCCGCCCGCCAGGCGATCGACCCCCACGTAGACGCCGATCCCGATGACGAACGCCGCCAGGCCCGTGAGCGCGACGAGCCGCCACTCGCGCGGGCCCAGTCGCGGCTCGGGTCGCGCGCGATACACCCGCATCGGCGGCTCGACGGGCACCTGCTCGACGAGCGGCGCCTCGTCAGGACCGGGGATCGACGCGGGGACGTCGCCGGGCAGGGTCTTCGCTGTCGCCCTGCCATTCCCGGACGCGACGATCTCCGGCAGCTTCGTGGCCGGCTTGCGCAGGAGTTCCGTGACGATCGCGACGATCACGGGGGTGACGGCGGCGCCGATCAGCGTGCCGGCGCCCCAGACGCGGGAGACGACGAACGCCGCAGCCGCGGAGGCCGCTGAGGCGATGATGAGGGTGGTGACGGAGATGCCCCCGCCGTGGTGGCGATCCGGGTGCGACACCCGGCCGATCATAGGAACCCGCGTCAGCGGAGCAGCGAACGGCCCGTCATCTCGGGCGGCTGCTCGATGCCCAGCAGCGCGAGCGCCGTCGGCGCGACGTCGGCGAGGATGCCGCCCTCGTGATCGAGCGTCGCGCCCTCGTCGGTGACGATGAACGGCACCGGGTTCAGCGAATGCGCCGTGTCGGGCGACCCGTCGTCCTCCAGCATCTCGTCGGCGTTGCCGTGGTCGGCGGTGACGATCAGCGCACCGCCCGTCGCCTGGACCGCCGCCGCGACCCGGCCGAGGCAGGCGTCCACGGTCTCGACGGCCTGGACGGCCGCGGGAATGACCCCGGTGTGGCCGACCATGTCCGCGTTGGCGAAGTTGATGACGGCGAACTGGAAACCGCCGGCCTCCTGCCACGCGTCGACGAAGGCGTCCGCGGCCTCGTTCGCGCTCATCTGCGGCTTGAAGTCGTACGTCGGCACGTCGCGCGGGCTGGCGACGAGCGCGCGTTGCTCGCCCGGCTCGGGCTGCTCCTCGCCACCGGCGAAGAAGTACGTTACGTGCGGGTATTTCTCGGTCTCGGCGACGTGCAGCTGCGTGCCGCCGACCGCGGCGATGACGCTCGGCAGCGTGACCGACGGCCGCGCGGGCGGGAAGGCGATCGGGAAGCTCCAGCTCTCGTCGTACTCGGTGAGCGTGACGTAGCGCTCGACGACCGGCGCGCCGCCGCGGTCGATCTCCGTGAAGGACGGATCGGCCAGCGCGCGCGTGATCTCGCGCATGCGGTCGGGGCGGAAGTTGAAGGCGATGACGCTGTCGCCCGGCCGGATGGTGGCCTCGGCACCGACGGTCGTGGCGGTGATGAACTCGTCGGTCTCGTCGCGGGCGTAGGCGGCCTTCGCCGCCTCGCGGGCCGACTCGGCGTGGTGCGCAGCCGTACCGTGGACGAGGAGGTCGTAGGCCTGCTGGACGCGCTCCCACCGCGAATCGCGGTCCATCGCGTAGTACCGGCCGATCACGCTGCCGACGCGCGCGTTGCCGGACTTCTCGCACCAGAACTCGAGGTCGGCGAGGTAGCGCTCGGCGCCCGTCGGCGAGGTGTCCCGGCCGTCGGTGAACGCGTGGACGACGAGATCAGGGACGCCGAGCTGCGCGCCCATGTTCACCAGTGCCTCGAGGTGCTCGAGGCTCGAGTGCACGCCGCCGTCGGAGACCAGCCCGACGAGATGCACGCGCGGAGACCCCGTCATCGCCGCCAGCAGGACGTCGTTGGCGGCCAGCGCACCCGTGGCCGACGCCTCGTCGATGCGCGTCAGGTCCTGCTTGACCACGGCGCCGGCACCGAGGTTGAGGTGGCCGACCTCGCTGTTGCCCATCTGCCCCTCGGGCAGCCCGACCGCCGGGCCACTGGCCGTCAGCGTCGTGTGCGGGTACCGCGCCCACAGGTCGTCGAAGACCGGCGTGTCCGCCAGCTCGACGGCGTTGCCCGGGCCGGGCGGGGCGAGACCCCACCCGTCGAGCA
Organism: Actinomycetota bacterium; assembly: GCA_005788585.1. The sequence continues at coordinate 5,500 of SYBY01000465.1, forward strand.
CCACGAGACAGACTTGAGGAAAGCGTGGCATCCGAGCCTCAGGGCGAGGATGTCACTGCGTCGATGATCTCGCTGAAGCCGGCCGGGTCGAGCGACGCGCCGCCCACGAGGGCGCCGTCGATGTCCGCCTGGCCCATGAGCTCTGCGGCGTTGGAGCCCTTCACCGAGCCGCCGTACAGCACGCGGACGACCTCGGCCGCCTCCGGCGCCTTGTCCCCCACGAGCGCGCGGACGAAGGAGCAGGCCTCCTGCGCGATCTCCGGCGTCGCGGTCTTGCCCGTCCCGATCGCCCAGATCGGCTCGTACGCGATGGTCACCTCGGCGACCTGCGCCGGGGTCAGATCGTGGAGGCCCTCCTGGACCTGGTGGCGCAGCTTGCGCTCGGTGTCCCCGGCCTCGCGCTCCTCCTCCGTCTCGCCGACGCAGAGGATCGGCTTCAGGCCGGCCGCCAGCGCCGCGGGGAGCTTCTTCGCGAGCGCCTTGTCGGTCTCGCCGAAGAACTGGCGGCGCTCGGAGTGGCCGAGCACGACGCCGTGGACGTCGATCTCGGTGAGCATCGGGGCCGACACCTCGCCGGTGAACGCGCCCGAGTCGGCCTCGTGCATGTTCTGGGCGAAGACCTCGACCCGCGACCCGCGCGTGGAATCGACGCACGCCTGGAGCGCCGTGAACGGAACGCAGATCGCCACGTCGACGCCGTCGGCGGCGTAGACCTTCGGCAGCAGCCCGGAGATGAACTCCTCGGCCTCCTGGACCGTCTTGTGCATCTTCCAGTTGCCCGCGATGAACGGAGTCCGGCTCATGTCAGTGCCTCCACGCCGGGAAGCTTCCGGCCTTCGATCAGCTCGAGCGAGGCGCCGCCGCCCGTCGAGACATGGGTCACACGGTCTTCGAGCC
>SYBY01000466.1 GCA_005788585.1 Actinomycetota bacterium
CATGGATCCGCCGCGGCACACGCACTACCGGCTGATCCTGCAGAAGGTCTTCACGCCCCACGCGGTCGCGAAGCTCGAGGACGGCATCCGCGCCCGCGTGACCCGCGCGATCGACGCGTTCATCGAGGACGGCGCCTGCGACCTCGTGACGGCCCTCACGGTTCCCGTCCCGCTCGGCGTCCTGACCGAGCTGATGGGCGTCCCGGACGTCGACGTGCCGCAGTTCTTCGACTGGACCGAGCGCATCGTCGCCGCCCAGGGCGCGCCCGAGCCGGCGGCTGCCGCGCCCGTGCTCGCCGAGATGGCGCCCTACCTGCACGCGCAGATCGAGCGGCAGATGGCCGACGGCAACGCGGAGTCGATCGTCATGCGCCTGCGCAGCGGGGAGGTCAAGGGGGAGGACCTCAACGAGCTGGAGATCCTCACGTTCTTCGCCGTCCTGACGTTCGCGGGCAACGACACGACGCGCAACACGGCGTCGAACGGGCTGCTCGCGCTGCTCCAGCACCCTGGCCTGCTGGACGAGCTGGCGGCGGACCCGTCGCTGATCCCGGGCGCGGTCGAGGAGTCGCTGCGCTGGTCGACCGTCGTGCAGTGGTTCAACCGCACCGTGACGACCGACACCGAGCTCGGCGGCCAGGCGATCCCGGCCGGCGACCGCGTGGTCATGTGGTACGCCAGCGGGTCGCGTGACGAGACGGTCTTCGGCGCCCCCGACACCTTCGACATCCGCCGCCACAAGCCCGACCACCAGGCGTTTGGCGGCGGCGGCCGGCACTTCTGCCTCGGTGCGGGGCTGGCGCGTGCGGAGCTGCGTATCGTTCTCGAAGAGGTGTCGCGACGCATGAGGAACCTGGAGCTCGCCGGTGACGTCGAGCGGCTGCCGTCCAACTGGGCGAACGGCCTGACGCGCCTGCCCGTCACCTTCACGCCGGGCCCGCGCGAGGCGTCCTGACTTGCCCTCGGTGACCAGACAGCGCCGCGGCGTGGCCGAGCGCCGTGCGGCGGTCGAGCGCCAGGTGCTCGAGGCGGTCGAGCGGCTGCTGGCCGGGGGCGAGTCGTTCACGTCGCTCGGCATCCAGCGGATCGCCGAGGAGGCGGGCATGGCCCGCACCACGTTCTACGGCCACTTCCGCGACAAGCCGACGCTGCTCATGCGCGTGACCGACAGCGCGACGCAGGACCTCTTCGCCGCGTCGAACGCCTGGGTGCGCAATGACGAGAGCACGCTCGAACAGCTCGAGCAGACGGTCTTCGACCTGATCCGCGGCTACCGCGAGCACCTCCCGCTGCTGCGCGCGGTCCAGGAGGTCGCGGCCTACGAGCCCGAGGTCGAGGCGTTCTGGCGCAGCACGGTCGAGGGGTTCGCCGAGGGCGTCCGGCGGCGGCTGGAACGCGACGTCAAGGCCGGCCGCGTCCCCGCTGACCTCGACACGCGGACGACCGCGTTCTGGGTCGCGTGGGGCGCCGAGCGCACGGTCGCCGTGCACGTCGCGACGCGCCCGCCTCGCGGGGACCGCAGGACGGCCGCCGGGATCGCTGCGGCATCGTGGGCGGCAATGCGTCGCGCTCCTACGTGATCGGGCGCTTGAGCAGGACGACCGGCCACGCGACCAGGTCCCCCTGCTTGAGCGTGAGGCCGACGGCCTCCCAGCCCTGCGCCCCGAGCTTGTTGAGCTGCTTGGGCGACAGGCCGGACGACCCCTTCTTCATCTTGCGCGCGCCGTCGAGGGGGACCACCAAGTATTCGAAGTTCTCCATGCGCTGACGCTATGCAGCGTGGCCTGGGCCTGTCATCCGTACCTCACCACACCCGCGATCGGTGGACCTCCGGCGCTGCGAAGATCGGGCCATGCCCGACTGGACGAAGAAGAACTTCGGCGACCTGCGCGACGTCAGCCCCGACCACGTCGACATCCAGTGGCGGTTCGCCCGCGACGCGCTCGGCTCCCCCGAGCTGGGGATCAGCCGCTTCACGTACGAGCCCGGCGCCCGGATGCCGTGGGGCCACCGCCACCGCGAGCAGGAGGAGGCCTACGTCGTGGCGTCCGGGTCGGGGCGCGCGAAGCTCGACGACGAGATCATCGAGCTGGGACCGTGGGACGTCCTGCGCGTCGCCCCCGGCGTGACCCGCTCGTTCGAGGCCGGCCCGGACGGGATGGACCTCATCTGCATCGGCGGGCGCAAGCCGAAGGGCGGCGACGCGGAGCGGTTCGAGGACTTCTGGCCCTGATCGGGCCGTCTACACCCGTCGCGGCACGTTCCCCGCCAGCTTCAGCATGCTGCACATGACCTTGTGCCCCGGGTCCGAGGTGGGGCCGAACATGCACGGGCAGCCGCCGTCGATGACGTGGATGCCGTGCTCGCGCCCGTAGGACGCGGCGGTCGGGGACACGCTGCCCTCACCCGGGCCGCGGTGCATCCACACGTGTTCGATCCCGAGCTCGGCGCACTCGCGCATCGTCGCGTCGGCGGTCTCCGGCTTCGTGCCGATCACGACCGCCTCGACGCCCTCGGGGATGTCGCGCAGCGAGTGGTAGGACGTGTCGCCCTCGACCTCGTCGGCGTTCGGGTTGACCGCGAACACCTCGTAGCCGCGGTCGCGGAAGCGCCGGTAGACGAAGTTCGCGCCGTGGTCCTTCGGGCTGCGTGAGACGCCTGTCACGGCGACGCGCTTGTGCGTGAGGAACTGCTCGGCTGCAGCCTTGATCTTCTCCACGGCTTCATCTCCCTCTCGATTGGCGCGATCGTACGTCTGGGTCGCCGCCGCGCCATCGGTACTGGTCACGGTTCCTGACCGCGGAGGTTCCCGCGAGCGGGATCAGCCCGGATGCCCGGCGAACAGCGTCGCCCGCTGCTCGTCGGTGAGCGCCACGATCACGAACGTCCCTGTGGCCGTCGCGACCGGCTGGCCGCCGCTCGTCATCTCCGCCTCGACGACGATGCGCCGCCCCTCGCGCGACGTGATGCGGCTGCGGATCTCCAGCGCCATGCCCAGGAGCACGGGCCGCAGGAACCGCACGGAGAGCGAACGGGTCAGCGCGAGCTCGCCGGCAAGCACGAGCGGTGCGGTGCCCATGGCGTCGTCGAGGGCGGCGAAGAGCGCGCCGCCGTGCAGCGTGCCGGGCGCGCCGGTGAATGCGGGGGTGGCGAGCAGTGCGCTGACGATCTCGTCTCCGTCGCGCGCGTGGCGCATCCGCAGGCCGCGCGGGTTCGCCGACCCGCAGCCGAAGCAGGACGCGCGGTGGGGGTCGAGGATCGGCGCGCCCGCGGGGACGGGCCGCTCGTCCGGGATGACGGCGGCGCGCCCGGTGTCGCGGTTGCCGCGGAAGTGCTCGATTGGGACCTGGATGAACACCGCCTCGCCGCGGGCGGTGACCTCGCCGTCGTGACGGACGACCCCCTCGACGAACGCCTTGCGTCCCTCGGTCTCGCGCAGCCAGGCCTCCGCCTCCACCGGCGCGCCGATCGGCGTGGGGGCGAGGTACTCGACGGTCAGCGTGCCTGTCACCGACGGCCGCTGGTGCAGGATGTTGACGGTCGTCCCGAGGACCTCGTCGAGGATGAGCGCGGGGATGCCGCCGTGTGCGGTGCCCGGTGCGCCGCTGAGGTGCGCGTCGAGTGTCACCCGGGCGAGCGCGTGATCGCCGCGGCCGGCGAGCTGCAGGTGCACGCCGTCGGGCTGGCCCGGCCCGCAGCCGAAGCACGCGTCGTGATGCGGGCGCATGGCCTGCTCAGACACCGAGCGACCGCCCGACGATCTCCTTCATGATCTCCGTCGTCCCTCCGTAGACCCGCGTGATGCGCGCGTCGGCGTAGGCGCGGCTGATCGGGTACTCGAGCATGTAGCCGTAGCCGCCGTGCAGCTGCACGCAGCGGTCGACGACGCGGCCCTGCAACTCGGTGCACCACCACTTCGCCATCGCGGCGTCCTCGACGGACAGCTCGCCGGCGTTCAGCGCGAGCGTCGCCTGGTCGCAGAAGACGGTGGCGAGCGAGATCTCCGCCGCCATCTCGGCGAGCGCGAACCGCGACGCCTGGAACGACCCCACGGGCTGCCCGAACGCGGTGCGCTCCTTGACGTACTCCAGGGTCCAGTCCAGCGCGCCCTGCGCGGCGGCGACGCCGGCAAGCGCGATGCTCAGACGCTCCTGGGCGAGGTTGGCGACGAGCTGCATGAAGCCCTGACCCTCGGTGCCGAGCAGGTTCTCGGCGGGCACGACGACGTCGGTGAAGTACAGCTCGGCGGTGTCCTGCGCGTGCATGCCGAGCTTGCTCAGGTTGCGCCCGCGCTCGAAGCCCTCCATCCCGCGTTCGATGATCACGAGCGAGATGCCCTTGTGGCGCTGGCTCGGATCGGTCTTCACCGCGGTGATGACGAGGTCTGCGTTGATGCCGTTCGTGATGAACGTCTTCGCGCCGTTGACCAGGTACGAGCCGTCGTCCTGCTTGATCGCCGTCGCCTGCATCGACGCGAGGTCCGAGCCGATCCCCGGCTCGGTCATCGCGACCGCCGTGATGAGCTCGCCGGACGCGATGCCGGGCAACCACCGTTCGCGCTGCTCGGGCGTGCAGTACTCGAGGAAGTACGGCAGGCAGATGTCGTTGTGCAGCGTGATCCCGAGCCCGCTGCCCGCGACGCCCGCGTAGCCGACCTCCTCGACGATCACCTGGTTGAAGCGGAAGTCGTCGACGCCCATCCCGCCGTACTCCTCGGGGACGCCCATCGCGAGCATGCCCTGCTCCGCGGCCTTGGCGAAGAGCTCGCGGGGGACGATGCCTTCCTCCTCCCAGCGTTCGTGGTGCGGGGCGACCTCCTCCGCGAGGAACCGGCGCACGGACGCGCGGTAGTCCTCGTGCTCGGCGTCGAAGATGGTGCGCTTCACGGGTCCTCCGGGAGAGTCGACATTTACCCCGACACTGTGTCGAACACCATGTCGCAGGGTTCTGTAGCCTATCGGCATGCTGCGTACCAGGTTCACGGAAACGTTCGGCGTCGACCATCCCATCGTGCAGGGCGGGATGCAGTGGGTGGGGCGGGCCGAGCTCGTGTCCGCCGTGGCGAACGCCGGAGCGCTCGGGTTCATCACCGCGCTCACCCAGCCGACGCCGGAGGATCTCTCGAAGGAGATCGCCCGGTGCCGTGAGATGACCGACCGCCCGTTCGGCGTGAACCTCACGATCCTCCCGGCCATCAAGCCGCCGCCGTACGCCGAGTACCGGCAGGCGATCATCGAGTCGGGCGTGAAGATCGTGGAGACCGCCGGGTCGAATCCGTCCGAGCACCTCGCCGACTTCCAGCCGCACGGCATCAAGGTCATCCACAAGGCGACGTCGGTGCGCCACGCGCTGAAGGCGCAGAACCTCGGTGTCGACGCGGTCTCGATCGACGGCCTGGACTGCGCCGGGCACCCCGGTGAGGACGACGTCCCCGGCCTGGTGCTCATCCCCGCCGCGGCGGACGAGCTGGAGATCCCGCTGATCGCGTCCGGCGGCATCGCCGACGCCCGCGGCCTGGTGGCGGCGCTGGCGCTTGGCGCCGACGCCGTGAACATGGGCACGCGCTTCAGGTGCACCGTCGAGTCGCCGATCCACCAGAACATCAAGGAGCACATCGTCGGCGCCGACGAGCGTTCCACGGACCTCATCTTCCGGTCCTTCCGCAACACCGCGCGGGTGGCGCGCAACAAGGTCAGCCAGGAGGTCCTGGAGATCGAGGCGCGCGGCGGCGAGTTCGCCGACGTCAAGGACCTCGTCTCCGGCCAGCGCGGCAAGACCGTCTACGAGACGGGCGACCCCGACGCCGGCATCTGGAGCGCCGGCCTCGTCCAGGGCCTCATCCACGACATCCCGACGTGCCACGACCTCGTCCACGGCATGGTCAGCGACGCGGTGGAGATCGTCGAAGAGCGGCTCGCGGGCTTCGCGGCGGTGCAGCCGGCATGAAGGTCGGGATCGGGGTCGGCTACTGGGGGCTCGGGGTCGGGCGCGACGAGCAGCTCGCGATCGCCCGGGCCGCCGAGGAGCGCGGCTTCGACTCCGTGTGGGTCGCCGAGGCGTACGGCTCGGACGCGCCGACGGTCATCGCGACGATCGCGGCGCAGACCGAGCGGATCGGATTGGGCAGCGCGATCATGCAGATCCCCGCACGCAGCGCGGCGATGACGGCGATGACCGCGGCGACGCTCGACCAGCTCTCCGACGGGCGCTTCACCCTGGGCCTCGGCGCGTCGGGTCCGCAGGTCTCAGAGGGCTGGCACGGCGTGCGGTTCGGCAAGCAGCTCGCGCGCACGCGCGACTACGTCTCGGTGGTGCGGATGGCACTCGCGCGCGAGCGGGTGCAGTACGAGGGGGAGACCCTCACGCTGCCGCTGCCCGACGGCCCGGGCAAGGCGCTCAAGCTGACCATCGCCCCCGCGCAGGAGCGGCTGCCGATCGTGCTCGCCGCGATGGGCCCGAAGAACGTGGCGCTCGCGGGCGAGATCGCCGACGGCTGGCTGCCGACGTTCTTCAGCCCCGAGCACGTCGCCATCCTCCGCGAGCCGCTCGACGAGGGCGCACGCCGCGCCGGCCGCGACCCGGCCGAGGTGGCGATCATGCCGCAGGTCGGGGTCTGCATCGATGACGACATCGACGCCGCGCGGGACATGATGCGGTGGATCCTCGCCCTCTACATCGGGGGCATGGGCTCACGCAAGAAGAACTTCTACGTCGATCTCGTCGAGCGGTACGGGTACGGGGACGAGGCGCGCGAGGTCCAGGAGCTCTACCTCGCGGGGCAGAAGACCCAGGCCGCGCAGCACCTCTCGGCCGACCTCATCGACGCGACGTGCATCTGCGGCCCTGCCGACCATGTGGCCCGGCGGCTGGAGGACTACGAGCGCGCCGGCGTGGCGGAGCTCATCGTGCTGGCGACGCCCACGCCGGGCGGGACGCAGCTCGACCAGCTCCACCGGCTCGCCGAGCTGCGCGGCTAGCGCGGCCTCAGACGGCGCGCGTGGTGCCGCCGCGCCTGCTGACCGCGAGGTTGAACAGGAAGAGGAACAGCAGCGCGCCGCCGATGGCGATCAGCCACGTGCCGAGGCTGAAGAAGCTGCCAAGCCCGCCGAGGCCGGCAGCCGAGGCGATGAGGCCTCCGAGCAGCGCCCCGACGACGCCGACGAGCAGGGTTCCGAGGAAGCCACCGGGCTCCTCGCCGCTGAAGAGTGCCTTGGCGATCACGCCTGCGATGAGGCCGAGAATGAGGAAGGCGATGATGCCCATGGGGTCTCCTTGTGCCGGGGAAAGATCGTGCTCCTCTGGCGGTACCCGGCGCACGGGCCGGTCAAGCGTGGACCCGCCGCAGGAAACGGGCGCTGGGCGCCCTCTTCTTGCGGCCGATCTTCAGGGGAAGCGCTCGAGCAGGTCGTCGAGCGCCCCGAGCAGGAGCGTGGCCACGTCGTCGCGCGGCAGCGCGGCCGGGTCCGCCGCCCACGCCAGCCCGACGTCCTCCACCATCGCCACCCACCCGCCCACGGCGAGCCGCAGCGCGGGCGCCGACGGGTCCCGCCCCAGCGCGCGCAGCACCCCGTCGACCAGTTCCGCGCGGGTCTCCGCGTTGATCTCCGCGACCTCGGGGTCGGCCCCGCCGACGCCTCGCAGCAGCGACAGATACGGATCGCGGCGGCGCTCGAGGAACGCCAGGAACCGGTCCAGGATGACCGGAACCCCCTCGTCGCCGGTGACCAGCACGACGCGCCGCACCCGCCGCGCGGCCGCCCGGATGACCGCCAGGTGGTAGTCGCGCTTCGTCGGGAAGTAGTTGAACAGCAGCGACCGGGAGATGCCGGCCTCTCGCGCGACGTCGTCCACCGTGATCTCCGTGATCGGGCGCTCGGTGAGCATGCGCAGGCCGATGCCGACGAGCTGGCGGCGGCGCTCATCCGGAGGCAGGCGACGGGGGGTGGGGGTGGCCACGCACGGCACCCTACGCCCTTGTTGAGCAATGCTCAATAACGCGATAGGGTCCATGATCACCATGGACTTCACGCACTCCGAGCGCGCGCAGGACCTGCTCCAGCGCCTCACGCAGTTCCACGAGCAGGAGGTCGCCCCCGCCGAGGAGCCCTACCTGCGCGAGCTCATGGACCGCGACGACCCGTGGGTCGTCCTGCCGGTCATCGAGGAGCTCAAGGCCAAGGCCAAGGCCCTCGGGCTGTGGAACCTCTTCCTGCCCGACCCGACGCTGGGCGCCGGGCTGAAGAACGTCGAGTACGCGCCGCTGGCCGAGCAGATGGGCCGTTCGATCATCGCCAGCGAGATCTCCAACTGCAACGCGCCGGACACGGGCACCATGGAGGTGCTGCACCTCTTCGGCTCCGACGCGCAGAAGGACC
>SYBY01000467.1 GCA_005788585.1 Actinomycetota bacterium
CGACTACTTCAGGCGATAGGCCTTGATGCGATCCTCATACCCTTCCGCATCGCGGGAATACACCCCGTACGCGAGCGCCTGGATGAGGGACAGCAGCGCGGTGTGCGAGCGCACGTACGCCGGGCTGTCGGACGAGTAGTAGAGCGTCGTGTTCGCGAGCTTCGCGACATCGGACAGCGTCGCGTCGACGATCGCCAGCGTGCGCGCCTTGCGATGCCGGGCCAGCTTCATCGCGCGGACGACCAGCGGGTGCGGGCGCCCGGCGGACAGGGCGATCACGAGCGTCTGGTCGTCGATCCGGCTCAGGCGCGACAGCGCTTCCTGCGACGGGCTGGCGACGACCTCGGCACGGAGGTCGAGCAGCATCAGCAGGTGACGCATGTACGACGCGAAGAACGCCATCTGGTCGGTGCCCGCGACGATGAGCTTCTGGGCGCCCGCGATCTGGTCGATCGCCTGCTCGACCTCGGAGCGCGACACGCGCCGTGCGGTCTCCTCGATGTTCGCGTGATCTGCGGCCAGCGAGGTTTCGAACTCGTTGCGGTCGAGCGCGAACAGCGGCTCGCCGGACCCCAGCGGCGCGGCGGCCGGCTGCGTGTGGCTGCGGCGGTACTCCTCGCGCGCCGACTGCTGCAGCTCGGGGTAGCCCTCGAAGCCGAGCGCCTGGCTGAAGCGCACGACGGTCGAGCTTGACGTGTTCGCGCGGCGGGCCAGCTCTTCCGCGGTCTGGAACGCCACCTCGTCGAGGTGGTCGACGATGTACTGGGCGACGTCCTTCTGCGACCGTGAGAAGTCGTCGAACCGCGCCTGGATGTACGCGGACAGGGACTCGGGTGCGGTGGCGCCAGCGGGCGCGGGGGTCGGAACGGCGGCGGCTCTCTTCATGGGCGGCAACCTGTTTCGACAGGGTGGGCGCCGTGTCCTTCCGGCGTTCTGTGAACTGGACCGCGAGGCCGCAGATTCAGGGACCGAAGCGGCCGGGCCCCTCGCCGCGGGCGCGGAGCATCGCGCGGTGCGCCTCGGTGAGCACGCGGTCGGGCTCCAGCTCGCCGCCGGCGACGACGACCAGTCCGACACTGACGCTCATCTGGTGCTCGGTCTCCCCCGCGAGCAGCGGGCGCTCGAAGCCCTCGAGCACGCGCTCGGCGACGACCAGTGCCTCCTCGTCGTTGGTCAGCTCCTCGCAGACCATGACGAACTCATCGCCACCGGCACGCGCCACGGTGTCGCCCGCCCGCACGAGCTCGGACAGCCGCACGGCGGCGGCTTGCAGGATCGCGTCGCCGACCTCGCGGCCGTGGCGGCGGTTGAAGGCGCGCATGCCGTCGAGATCCACGGACAGGACAGCCAGGCTGTCGTCACGCGGGCGGCGGCGTCGGACGAGGGCGACGCGCAGGCGGTCGCGGAGCAGCACCCCGTTGGGGAGGCCGGTCAGCTCGTCGCGCAACAGCTCGTCAGCCGGTTGGGACTCCATGTCTCCATCCATCGGCAGAATGAGCCTGGGAGCGTAGTGCCGCACGCGGCGGCGCGCGACGGTGTCTCGTGTCAGGCGCGGACGTCGACGTGCTGCGGAGGCGACACGAGGAGCGGTTCGGGCGCCGACTGCGCCGGGATCGCCTCGATCGACTGCAGCGCGTCGCGGGCGTGCTCCAGCTGCGGCAGGTCCACGAGCCCGTGCTCGGCGGGCAGCTGCTGCATCACCTGGGCCAGCTGCAGCATCTTGGTGCTGGTGATCGCGTCCACGGGGTCAGTATCGGATACCGCCGGCGTGACGGCCAGCTTTCTGGACGAACGGGCGAGTCGGGTCAACCGTAGACATCGATCAGCCCGCCGCCGTTGAGCAGGATGGGCCGCTGCGGCGCGCCCTGCGCCTCGATCACGTCGAGCTGGCGCTGCAGCTCGACGGCCTGGTCGGCCGGGATGGCGCCGCCGCCGGACGCCATGAGCTCGCGCATCAGGGCGTTGATCTGGAGCATCCTGCTGGTGGAGGTCAGGTCCACGGCGATACATGTAGCCGGACGGCACGCGGCAGGTATGAATCGTGGACAGATGACCCGTGGGGTCCCGGCCCCATTCTGCCCGTCTTACTTGCAGCGAGCGGGCCTGCTGGTGGGCGTGCGCACGCAGAGGTCGCGGCGCGACGGCGACGCCCGGCGCCGGACCCGCAGTTCGGCGAACTTGCCGATCGTCCCCGCCACGGTCACCCGGATCCGCACGCGCGTGCCGGAGCGCAGCGCGCGTTCGAGGACCCGCAGGCGCACGGTGTCCGCGCGCTTCAGGGTGCGCGGCGCGATCCGTCGCGGACAGCCCTTCCCGACGCAACGGGCATCGATCCGCGCACCCGCCGGCGCGGTCACGCTGACGACGCGCAGCCTCGCGCCACGCGGCGTGACGCGGCCGACGAAGCGCACGCGCGGGAACGGCCGCAGGCGCGGCGTGACCCCGGCTGCGCCGATCTGGGGCGCGGCAGCGAGGGTGACCGCGCCGTAGATGTCGGTGACCTGCAGGCGCACGGTCCGGCCGGCGACCTGCCCGGCGGGCACGGTCACCGACGCCGCGGTCCCGTCGTCGAACCCGTCGCCGTCGGTGTCCCAGATGCGCGTCATGGGATCCCCGTCGGGATCGGTGGACGCATCGATGAACGTGACGTCCTGACCTGGGGATGGCGCCGCGGGCGACAGCGTGATCGCCGCGACCGGGGCGCCGTTGACGACGGGGACGCTCACGGTCGTCGTCTCCTCGCGGCCGAACGGCTCGCGGGTGCTCAGCGACACGGTGTGGGGCCCAGCGGTCGTGAACCGGTGGCGCAACGGCGACACGCTCCCGCGGTCGGTCCGCGACACGCCGTCGTCGGTGCGCCACACCCAGGTGCAGAACGAGCACCGGGACGTCGCGCGGAAGGTGATCTCCTGGCCCGGCCGGGGCTGCGCGGGCTCGAAGGTGAACTGCGGGGGCGCAGCCTGCGCGGACGCGGGCACGAGTCCCGCGGTGATCAGGCAGGCGGCCATGAGTGCACGGACCGCTATCGAGCTCCCCCTCGTCATGTGCGTCACGGATCGTTCCCGCTGCGTCGTCGCGCCAATCCCTCGGCGGCGTGATCGAGACGGGCGGTCCGGCGCCCGAAGTCTCGGGAGCCTACGACGGGACGTGAGTGTGGGCCGGCCCGGATTCGAACCGGGGTCTGACGGATTATGAGTCCGCTGCTCTGACCGCTGAGCTACCGGCCCGCGGCCAACCTACCGAGCGGATCTACTGAACCTGCTTGACCGCCGCCGTCAGTTCCTCAGCCGAGAACGCGCCCTCGAACCGCTCGACGACCTTGCCGTCGCGGTCGATGACGAAGATCCACGGCTCCGTGGGCAGGCCCCACTCGCCCACCTGCGGCCGGAAGCCCTTGTTCACGTCGTTGTCGACGTAGATCTCCTGCTGGATGAAGTTCACGCCGTCGCCGTTCTCGGCGCGGACCTGCTCGGCGATGTCGACGACCGGGCCGCACACCTGCGTCTGGCAGAGCGCCGGCGTCGCGAACTGAAGGACAACCGGCTCCTTGCCGAGCACGTCCGAGAAGTTGGTGCGCAGCATCTCCTTCGGCGGCGGGACGCGCGTGGAGAGCTGCTCGAGGTCGCCGCCGACGTCGGCTTCGGTGAGCGTGTTGATGTCGATCGCCTCGTCGCCGATGTCCGGCACGCCGTTCTTCGCGCCCACCTTGAACTCGAACGACGACGCCATCTGCAGCTCGCCGCCGACCTCGGCCACCGCGAACATGACGCGCGAGCCCCGGCGCTCGAAGGGCACCTCGGCGACCCAGATCGTGTCGCCGCCCTCCAGGTCCGCGGCGGCCTGTGCGCTGCGGTACTGCGGCTTGACGTCGACCGATTCCTTGCGCGCGACGTACGGGCCCTGGACGTCGCTCCCGTCCGGGCGCGCGCTGTAGACCGCCGCGCTCGTCGCGTCGACCTGCTTGCGCGCCACGTCGAAGAGCGCGAACCCGACGCGGTTGTCCCCCACGCGCATCACCGAGGTGCTCGGTGCGAAGACCGGGCCCTCCGGCAGGTCCGCGGCGAAGGTGTCGACCTGCTGGCCGTTGCCCTCCGGGAAGTCGGCGGGCTCGGCGGTCGCGGTCTGCGCGGTGGTCGCGGCGCTGTCGCCGTCGTCCGATCCCCCACAGCCCGCGACGACGAGCACGCCGGCGATGAGCAGGCTGGCGAGCAGGGCGAGTCGCGTCACGATCGCGAGTGTAGGCGGTGGTGTGATGGGATACCGCCGCTTGGCACACGAGGACGGGAGACGGGTCATGGCGCAGCGTGCGGCGTTGGTCACGGGGGCATCGAGCGGGATCGGGCTGGCGATCGCCCGGATGCTGGGCGCCGAGGGCTACGGCCTGACGATCGCCGCGCGCCGGCCCGAGAAGCTTGAGGAGGCCGCCCAGTCCCTGCGCGACGAGGGCCTCGACCTCCAGGCGATTCCCGGCAACCTGGCCGACGAGGAGCACATCCAGTCGGTCGTCGCCGCGCATCGCGAGAAGTACGGGCGCCTCGACGTGCTGGTCAACAACGCGGGGGTCGGCGCCGGGCAGCCCGTCGGCGACATCACCGCGAAGCGGCTGGACCTCCAGCTCGACCTCAACCTGCGGTCGCTCGTGCTCTTCTACCGCGAGTCCGTCGGGATGCTGCGTGAGGCCGGCGCCGAGCACCGCAACGCGCTCGTCGTCAACACCGCGTCGATCTCCGGGAAGAGCGGCGAGGCGTGGCTGTCGGTCTACAGCGCCACCAAGCACGGCGTGGTGGGCTTCACCGAGGCGATGAACAAGGAGCTCGCGGGCGACGGGATCAAGTCGTGCGCGCTGTGCCCGGGCTTCGTCGACACCCCGATGACCGACTTCGTCAAGGGCGCGGTCCCGGCCGAGCAGATGATCCGCCCGGAGGACATCGCGGAGGGCGTGCGCATGCTGCTGCGCGTCTCCCCCGGTTGTGTGATCCCGGAGATCATCTTCCAGCAGCCCGGCGGCGGTCTCACGGGCCAGCCGGCGGCCTGAGCAGGGACACACCAGAAACAAGACTGGCGGACGGAGCCATGCGGCTTTACCATGGCTCCGTGATCGTGGACACATTGACCACGCGCGGGCGGGGGCTCGGCGCGGCGGTCGCGACGGTCGTCGTGCTGCTGCTCGCGATTCCCGCGACGGCCAGCGCCGCGCTGTCCATCAACGTCAATCCGACCAGCCCGCGTCCGGGCGAGCCGGTCAGCATCAGCGCGTCCGGAACCTGCGACGGCACGTGCTGGAGCTGGAGCTGGAAGGTCGGGTCGACCGTCGTCGACGCCGGCGGCGGGTTCCCGGACCCGTACGTCTACGAGGACGGCTTCCCGACCACGGGCGAGCGACGCGTGACGCTCAACTACTCCCGGCTGTCGTTCACCCCGCCGTACGAGTTCGAGGTCACGAAGACGTTCAACGTCGTGGCGAACCGCGCGCCGGTCGCGTCGTTCTCCTTCAACCCGACGGTGCCGATCATCAACCAGCTGGTGACGTTCACCGACACGTCCACGGACCCCGAGGGCGACACGCTGACCCGCGCGTGGGACACCGACAACGACGGCGCGTTCGACGACGGTGACGGCACCACGGCCAGCCGCAGCTTCCCTACGGCGGGCGCGCGACAGGTGCGCCTGCGTGTGCGCGACCAGTACGGCGCGGAGACCATCTCGAGCCGGACCGTCACGGTGGCCAACGGCGGTCCGCAGATCACGCTGTCGGTCACGCCGACGACCGTGCCCACCGGCTCGCCCGTGGCGTTCTCCGCTGCCGGCACCGACCCCGACGGGGGTCCCGTCACGTATGCGTGGGACCTCGACGGCGACGGCGTCTACAACGACTCCACCGCTGCGGTTCCGCCGGCGCGCTCCTATCCGCGGGCCCGGACGCTGAACATCAGCGTGCGCGTGACCGACGACGACGGGACCGACGTGTCGACCGGCCAGCGCGACCAGATCATCACCGTGACGAACCGGCTGCCCTCGGTGCCGACGATCTCCTCTGCGCCCGGATCGGCGGTCCCCGGTGAGAGCGTCCAGCTGACCGCCGCCGCGACCGACCCCGAGGGCACCGCGCTCACGTATGCGTGGGACCTGGACGATGACGGCGCGTTCGACGACGGAACCGGCGCGAGCCTGAGCCGCGCGATGCCCGCCACCGGTCCCCTCACCGCGCAGGTCCGCGTGACCGACGCCGACAACGGCTCGGCGACCTCGTCGCGCTTCACGCTGAACCCGGCCAACCGCCCGCCCGTCGCATCGTTCACGGTGTCCGAGCCGAGCCCCGCGATCGGGCAGACGATCACGCTGACCGACACGTCGACCGACCCGGACGGCCAGACCCTGACGCGCACCTGGGATCTCGACGACGACGGCGAATTCGACGACGGCACGGGCGCGACGCCCACCACGTCGTTCTCGACCCCCGGCACCAAGACCATCCGGATGCGCGCGAGCGACGGCGCTGCGGGCGTCATCGCCAGCCGCACCGTGACCGTGCGCAACCTGACGCCGACCGGGACGCTGAGCGTGACGCCGAAGGCCGTTCCCACGGGGACGCCCGTCTCGTTCTCGGTCACCGCGGCGGACCCCGACGGCGGCGCCGTCACGTACGCGTGGGACCTCGACGGCGATGGCGCGTACGACGACAGCACGAGCGCGACGCCGCCCGCGCAGTCCTACGCGCGGTCCGGCGCACGGACCGTCGGCGTCCGGGTCACGGACACCGACGGCGACGCGGCCACCGCGACGCTCCAGCTGACGGACACCGTGACGGTGACCAACCGTGCACCGAGCGTGCCGACGATCGTCTCGGTCCCGGGCGTGGCCGTCCGCGGGCAAGTCGTGAGCCTGACCGCCGCCGCCACCGACCCCGAAGGCACAGCCGTCACCTATGCCTGGGACCTGGACGACGACGGCGCGTTCGACGACGCCACCGGCGCAAGCGTGGATCGCACGATGCCCGCCGCCGGCGTGCTCGCTGCGCGGGTGCGTGCCACCGATGCCGACAACGGGACGACCGACTCAGCGCCCTTCACCCTCACCGCCGGAAACCGGGCGCCGGTCGCCGCGTTCACCGCGAGCACCACCACGCCCAAGGTCGGTGAGCCCGTCACGTTCACTGACACCTCGACGGACGCCGACGGCCAGGCGCTGACCCGGGCGTGGGACCTGGACGGCGACGGCGACTTCGACGACGGCACCGCAGCCTCGGCGACGTTCTCGTTCCCCGCAGCCGGCGCGGTGACCGTGCGCCTACGCGTCAGCGACGGCATCGACCCGTCGGTCGCCACACGGGCGATCACCGTGAGCAATGTGCAACCGACCGGGACGCTGACCGTGACGCCGAAGACCGTCCAGACCGGCGTGCCCGTGGCGTTCTCAGTCACCGCGACGGATCCCGACGGCGGCGCCGTCACGTACGCGTGGGACCTCGACGGCGATGGCGCGTACGACGACAGCACGAGCGCGACCCCGCCGGCCCGGTCGTATGCGCGGTCGGGCGTGCGGACGATCGGTGTGCGCATCACCGATACGGATGGCGACGCGGCCACCGCGACGCTTCAGCTGACCGACACCGTGACGGTGACCAACCGCGCACCGAGCGTGCCGACGATCACCTCGGTCCCGGGCGCCGCCGTCCGCGGGCAAATCGTGAGCCTGACCGCCGCCGCGACCGACCCCGAGGGCACAGCCGTCACCTACGCCTGGGACCTCGACGACGACGGCGCGTTCGACGACGGCACCGGCGCAAACGCGGACCGCACGATGCCCGCCTCCGGCGTCCTCGCAGCCAAAGTCCGCGCCACAGATACCGACGGCGGCACGACCGACTCGGCCCCCTTCACCCTCACCGCCACGGATCCGGTGCCCGCGGACCCGCCGGCCGGGGACCCGCCCCCCGCACCGGCCCCGGACCCCTCCGTGATCGCGACCGGCACCCCGTTCGTCTCGGACCCCGCGCCCGCACCCGTGCCCGCCCCCGTCGCGACGCCCCCGGCGACCAAGCCGTCCGCCGCCCGCGAGAAGACCACGCCCCTGCGTCTGCTGCGCCCGTTCCCGCGCGTCCGGATCCAGGGGAACCTGACCCGTCGTGGTGCGCGCTTCACCCGGATCACCGTCACCGCGCCGCGTGGCACACGGGTCCGCGCCGACTGCTCGGGCCGTGGCTGCCCGCGCAAGCGCGTCACGAAGACGACCGGCCGCAGCGGGGTCATCCGCCTCACGCCGATGCTCGGATCGTTCCGTTCGGGTGTCAAGATCACGATCCGGGCCACACGGGCGGGCGCGATCGGCAAATACACGCAGATCGTGGTCCGCCGCGGCAAGGCACCACGCCGCATCGACCGGTGTCTGCGCCCCGGAGCGACCGTTCCGACCCGCTGTCCGGCAAACTGAACACCGTGCCGGTCACCCCCCTTGCCGCCGCGGCGCTCGTCGCCATCTGTTTTGCCCTGCCGTTCGGCGTCGCAGCGCTGTTCGACGAGGGCCCGCAGCCGCAACCGGTGGCAGTCTCCCGGCCGGCCGTCGAGGTCGTCGAGGACGAGGCGCCCACCGATGTCCGCATCTCCACGCTCGACCGCGCGCCGCGCCTGCCCGCCCTGCGCAACCCGATCGAGCCGGACGAGCCTGCCCCGGCGCCCGCGGCGTCGGCGCCCGCCACCGACGAACCGGCCGCGGCCGCCCCGGCTCAGACCC
>SYBY01000468.1 GCA_005788585.1 Actinomycetota bacterium
GATGTCGCTGTAGAGCACGGCCGCATCAACGCCGTAGCGATGAAATGGTTGCAATGTGATTTCTGCAGAGAGCGATGGTTGCTTGATTGCTTCAAGAATGCTTCCGCTACCACGAATCGCTTTGTGCGCCGCCAAGCGCCGCCAGCGCCTTCGCCGACTCCAGGCGCGCAGCCGAGGTCTCGAGCACCTCGACCGCCTCCTGCAAGGTGTCGAGGCCGGCGTCGCGCTGCACGGTGCCGAGGACCCGCAGCGCGCTGCCCACCGTGCCAGGAGCGCCCCACGCGCGCGCCCGCTCGAGCCAGTCCTCCGCGACCGCCAGCGCCTCGTCCCGCCGGTCGAGCCGGTCGAGCGCCAGCGCGCGCGGGACATGCCACGCGTAGTCGATCGGATGCGACACCCAGCTCGCCCGCCGCTCGAGCTCGTCGCAGGCCTCCAGGGTGTCCTGCGCGCGCCCCTGGGCCAGTGAGAGCAGCGCGCTGCCGTAGAGCCAGTTGAACGCGGGCAGCGAGTCGTCCTCCGGCTTCGGGATGTCCGCGAGGTGGCGTCCTGCGGTGTCGAGATCGCCCTGCTCGATCAGGATCGGCGCGAGGTACCCGCCGCTCGTGGCCATGATGGTCTGGCTGTAGCCCCACTGGCGCAGCTCGCCCATCCCGTTCTCGAACTCCTCGCGCGCCTGGGCGAGGTCCCCCCGCCGCCAGAGCGTGTGGCCGTACCAGGTGTGGATCGTCGAACTGCCGAGCAGCGACCCCGCCCGATGGGCCTCCGCGCGGCTCTGCTCCCACAGATCGAGGCTCTCGTCGCGCTCGGCGCACTGCAGCACGTAGAACGCGCCGACCGTGATCAGCGGATCGTCGGCCAGTCGCAGCCCGCCCTCGCGCAGCAGCCAGAGGGCCGTCTCGCAGATCTTCTTCGCCGGTCCACCCTGCTGCGCCCAGAGGTAGATCGCCATCGCGGTCGCCAGCAGCTCGCCCGTCCCGGCACCCGGCGCGGGACGGCGACGGAACGGCCGCAGCGCGTCCAGGCCGGCGGGGTCGCCCACGCCGAAGATCCGGGTGACGGCGTCGACGGCGAGGAACCCCAGTCGCGCGTCGCGCTGCACGGGGTCGGCGTCGTCGAGCCGGGCCGACGTGTCGCGGGCGACGGCAGCCGCCTCCGCAGGGTCGCCGGTGAAGATGAGCGTGCGAGCGAGGACGTGGGCGATGCCTGCGCGCGCCAACGGGTCCTCCGTCTCGGCGAGCACCACCCGCAGGTGCTCGGCGGCGCCTGGACCGCTCGTCTGGGCCTCGGTGAGCGCCAGTTCCCGCAGGACGTCGACGCGCCGGTCGGGCGCCGGCGGCTCCTCGAGGGCGCGGCGCAGGTGGGCGACCGCCCCATCGGGTGCGCCACGCGCGATTGCGTCGTGACCGGCCTCGATCGCCGCGTCGACCACCCACGCCTCGCCTCGCGGCGGCACGAGCAGCAGCTGGTTGGCGACCTGCGCGGCCGGAGCGCCGGCGGCCCGCAGCGTGTCGGCGGCCGCGGCGTGGAGGAGCTCGCGCTCGGCCGGCGGGACCTCCTGGTACACCGCGTCGCGGACCAGCGGATGGACGAACGCGACGGGCGGCTCGGGCCGGAGGATCTCGGCGCGGATGAGGGCTCCGGTGGCGTCGGCGACGTCCTGGGGCTCGAGCCCCGCCAGCCCGGCGATGTGCGCGGGCGTCGCCTGGTCGCCCAGCACGGCCGCTGCGCGGGCGACGGCCGCGGCCTCCCCCGACAGCCGCGCGAGCCGCAGCAGCACGGTGCGCGAGACGGCGCGCGGCGCGATCTGCCGCACCATCTCGGTCTCGCTCGCGCGGGGCCGGACACCGTCGGCGCCCAGCGCGATGAGCAACTGGCGCAACAGCAGCGGGTTGCCCCCGGTCGCGCGGTGGCACGCGCGGACGAACTCCGGGTCGCCGGCCTCCTCCAGCCGGTCGGCGACGAGCGCCGCGACGGCGTCGTCGCTGAGCGGCCGAGGCCGCAGCGGGATGGCGATCGGGTCCTGCGTCAGCTCGGCGAGGAGCACGGGGTCGACACCCGGCTCGGAGCTGCGCAGCGTGGCGGCGACCAGGATCGGCGCGCCGTCGAGGCGTCGCACGAGGTAGGCGAGATAGCGCAGGGACGGCCGGTCGACCCAGTGCAGGTCGTCGACGGCCAGCACCAGCGGCTGCTCCTCGGCCAGGTTCAGTGCGAGCCAGTACAGCCCGTGCAGCACCGCGAACGACGCGCCCCCCGACTGCGTGGTGCCCGTCGGCGCGCCCAGGACGTCACGCGCCGGGGCCGCGGCGCCCGCGAACACCCGCTCGGCGAGCTCACGATCGGTGAGCACGCCTTCGAACAGCTGCCGCACCACGCCGAACGGAAACGCGCCCTCGAGCTCGCCGCCGCGCGCGCTCAGCACACGGACGCGGGTGCCCGCACGTCGCCGCAGCTCGGCCAGCACGCGGCTCTTGCCGATCCCCGCCGGGCCCTCGATGAGCACGAAGCGCCCCTCCGATGCGGCGGCGTCGGCGAGCAGGTCGTCGACGCGGTCCATCTCGCCGTCGCGCTCGAGCAGGTCGAGACCGGGCATCAGGGCCGTGCTCCGCCCGTGGTGGTCAGGGCGCCCGCCAGCTCGCGGCGCGACCGCACCCCAAGCTTGCGATACGCGTTCGTCAGATGCACCTCGACGGTCTTCGGCGTGACGAACAGCGTCTGCGCGATCTCCCGGTTCGCCTGCCCACCCGCCGCGAGATCCACCACCCGCCGCTCACTCGGCGTCAACGCCTCGACACCCGACAGCGCATCCGTCCGCGGCCGCGCGCCGGTCGCCTGCAGTTCGGTCCGGATCTCCTCGGCCACGGCCGTCGCGTCGCACGCCACCGCCAGGTCCAGCGCACGCCGCAGCGGCTCCCGCGCATCCGACGGGCGCCGGTCGCGGCGGATCGCGGCGCCGTAGGCCGCCAGCGCCCGGGCGTGCTCCAGGCGCGCCGACGAGCCCTCGAGCGCGGTGACCGCGTCGCGGAGCGTCTCGATCCCGGCGTCGCGCTGGATCGTGCCCAGCACGCGCAGGGCCGGGCCGACCGTGCCGGCGGCACCCCAGCGGCGCGCCACCTCCAGCCACGCCTCGGCGACGACCAGCGCCTCGTCGGTGCGCCCGAGGCGGTCGAGCGCCAGCGCGCGCAGGGCCGGCCACGGGAAGGCGATCGGCGCGGTGATCCACGACGCGCGCCGCAGGCCCTCGTCGCACGCCTCCAGCGCCGCCTGCGCATCCCCCATCGCGAGCGACAGCTCAGCGCGCGCGTACAGGAAGGCGAACGCCGGGATGCTCGGCTCCGGCGGGAGCGTCAGCGCCCGCATGCGACGGTCGGCCTCGTCGAGGTCGCCCTGGGCGACCATCGCGCCGACGAGCCACGCCGTGGAGATCAGCCGCACGGTGTCGCTGTAGCCCCACTGCGTGACGAGGTCGTGGCCGAGGGTCAGCTCCACGCGGGCCTGCGCGAGGTCGCCGCGGCGCAGCAGCGCGTGCCCGTACCAGCTGTGCATCGACGCGTTCTCCATCAGCGACCCCGACGTGTGCGCGTCGGCGCGCGCCTGCTCCCAGTGATCGAGCACCTCGTCACGTTCGGCGCAGTGCAGGGCGAGCAGGGCACCGACCGAGATCAGCGGATCGTCGGCGTGACGGATACGGCTGAGGACCCGCAGCGCGAGGGCGCAGCACGCAGCCTGGCCGGCGCCCTCGTGCATCCAGGACATCGCGGTGATCGCGCCGAGCAGCGCCTCGCCGCGGGTCACGGGATCGATGTCGCGGTAGTCGTGCAGCACCTCGAGCGCCGCCGGATCGGCCGCGCCGAAGTTCACGCTGGTCGCCTCCAGCGCGAGCAGCCCGAGGCGCGCGTCGCGGTCGCCGGCCGGGAGCTCGTCCATCGCCGCGTGGGCGACCGCCAGCCCGTCCTTCGGCGCGCCGGTGAAGATCAGCGTGCGCGCGAGGGCCTGCGCGATCTCGGCGCGAGCCGCGACGTCCCCGGTGGCGTCGAGCGCGGCGCGGAGGTGCTCGGCGGCGCCGGCGGCCGTCGTCTGCGCCTCGGTAAACGCCAGCTCCCGCAGCACGTCGGCGCGCTGCTCCGGCGGCGGCGGCTCCTCGAGCGCGCGACGCAGGTAGGCGACGGCGCCGTCGGGCGCGCCGCGGGAGATCGCGTCCCGGCCGGCGCGGATCGCCGCGTCGGCCGCCCACCTCTCGCCGCCCGGGGGAGCGAGCAGGAGCTGGTTGGCGACCTGCTCGACCGGGGCGTCGGCATCACGCAGGACGACCGCGGCGCGGCCGTGCAGCCGCTCGCGCTCAGCGGGCGGGATCTCCTGGTAGACCGCGTCGCGCACGAGCGGGTGGACAAACGCCAGCGGCGACTCGGGCGCGAGCAGCTCGGCGCGCACGAGGGCGCTGGTCGCGGCGACCACCGCGTCGCCGGACAGCGACGCGAGCGC
The DNA here is from genome assembly GCA_005788585.1 of Actinomycetota bacterium. The sequence continues at coordinate 4,480 of SYBY01000468.1, forward strand.
CTCCACGGTCCGCGGCGTCGCGCCATCGCCCAGCACCGCGACCGCGCGCGCAGCGGTCGCGGCGTCCGGCCCGAGCCGGCCCAGGCGCAGCAGCGC
>SYBY01000469.1 GCA_005788585.1 Actinomycetota bacterium
GAGGGCGACGACGCGGTCCGGGGCGCCCGGGTCGGTGGACGGCAGCTCGTCGCCCTCGCGCCGGTCGGTCCCGACGCACACCGGGACGCGCAGCGGCAGGCGGGCGTCGAGCAGCGCGAGGGCGTCGTCGAGCCGGGCGCGCTCGGTGCCACGCCGCAGCTCGGCCAGCGGCTCGTTGCGGAAGGGCTCGAGCGGACTCACGGCGCCGCCAGCAGGTCGTCGAGCGCGGCGCCCCGCGCCTGTTCGGCCAGGAAGCTCTCGTTGCTCGTGTTCTCCAGCAGCCGCCGGACGAGGTACGCCATGCCTGCCACGAGGTCGCCCACGGGGCAGTAGACCCGGACGCGGTGGCCGAGCTGGGCGAGGGCGTGGCCGAGGTCGTCGCCCAGCCCGCGCAGGACCTGGAGTTCGAGGTCGGCGTCGTCACCGCCGCTCGCGCGGTTGGCGGCGATCGCGTGCGCGACGCTGCGCAGGTTGTGCGACGCGATGGCGACGCGCACCGCGGGCCGCGCGTCGAGCAGCCGCAGGGTCAGGGCTTCGAAGCTGCGGTCCGACTCGGCCTTGTGCTCCCAGACCGGTGGCTCCCAGCCGTGCTGGCGGGCCTCGACGAACTCGTGGTCCCAGTACGCGCCCTTGACCAGCCGGATCGTCAGCGGCGGGGTGCGCTCGTGGGCGGCCGACCAGGCCAGGACGCGGTCGAGCAGCTCGCCGCCGTCGCGCAGGTACGCCTGGAGGACCATGCCCGCGGAGGGCCCGTTGCGGAACTCGTCCTCGCTGAGCACGTCGATGACCAGGTCGGTGATCGCCTCGCGCGAGTCGTAGGACTCCATGTCGACGTGGAGGTGCGCGCCCGCGTCCCGGGCTCGGCGCAGGAGCTCGCGCAGACGGGGCGCGGCGTCGCGCTGGCCCATCGCCGGCGCGTCGGGCTTCAGCAGCGGCGTCAGCGCGCTGACCTTCACCGAGAGGTTCGCGCGGGGCAGTGCGCCGACCCCGTCGCGCTCGAGCCGGGGGCGGGCGGGCGCGTCGCCGTAGATGCGTGTGAGCGCGTCGAGCGCCTCGCCGCACCGGGTGGCGTAGCAGTCGGCCTCGGCGGTCGTGACGGTGGCCTCGCCGAGGAGGTCCACTGACGCGGCGGTGCCGTCGCGCCAGAGCCGCTGCAGTGTCCCGCGTGCCGCGGCGGGGTCTTGCGCCACGATGAAGCGGCGCGCCATGTGCTTGACCCCGGCCGCGGCGGCGGTGCCGAGCGCCGCGCGCCCGGCGCGGCTGTCGCCCATCCGCATCGCGGCGCGCAGCGGCGGCGTCTGCGTGTCGACCTCGCCGAGGAAGCCGACGAGGTGCGCGGCGAGGTCGTCGACCGACCGGCACGCGGGAACCACGTCGACGAAGCGGAACAGCGCGGCCTTCAGCTCGGCATCGCGCGAGGTGAGATCCATCGCGCGGGTGTCGATGGCCTGCACCGGATGGCGGCCGGGCGCGGGCAGCGCGGCGGCGATCTCGCGACCGATCGCGACGACCTCGGTCTCCGGCGGCGGCGCGGCGCCCGGCATGCGCCGACGATACCCCTGCGACCGGCCGCCGACGCGCATCGGGTCGGGAATCGGGTCCTATGTCCCCGTCTGGCGCCCCGATAGCCTGCGCGCCGATGCGGATCGCCATCGCCGCCGACGAGGACACCGGGATCGCGCCCGCGCTCGCCGCCGCGCTGCGAGAGCGCGGCCACGAGATCGTCGCCGCCCACGGCGCGCTGAACCCAGACGAGCGCGACGACTGGGCGTGGGCCAGCGAGGCCGCCGCCCGCGACGTCGCCGACGGCCGCGCCGATCAGGCCGTCGTCTGCTGCTGGACGGGCACCGGTGCCTCCATCGCGGCGAACAAGGTGCCGGGCATCCGGGCCGCGCTGTGCGCCGATGCGCAGACCGCCGCGGGCGCACGGCAGTGGAACGACGCCAACGTTCTGGCCCTGAGCCTGCGCCTGACCAGCCAGGCCGCGCTGGAGGAGATGCTCGACGCCTGGTTCGCCACCGCGCCGAGCACCGAGGACGACGACCAGGCGAACATCGCCCACCTCGACGACATCTAGGCCACGCGGTACCGCACGACCTCGCCGTCGTCCTCTTCGACGACGCGCGCGTCGCGCACCAGGATGTCGATGTGCCCGAGCACCTCGGACAGCGTGAGGTACGCCTGGGTCACCGCGACGTTGCCCCACATCGACTGCGCCAGGTCGTACGCGCTCTGCGGCTCGCCGGCCTTCTCCAGCAGCCGGTGGATCTTCCCGGCGCGCTTGTCGTACATCGCGAAGCGCTCGTCGATGATCGCCACGGGGTCGCTGATCGGGTGGCCGTGCCCGGTCAGGACGAGGTCGACGTCGGTCATCTCCCGCGTCGCCGCCAGCGACTCCATGTACTGCAGCAGCGGCTTCGGGCGCTCGGACGGATTGAGGTCCTCCAGCGGCGGCGTGAGCAGCGCGATCGACGAGATCCGCTCGATGAGGTGGTCGGCCGACAGCAGGATCTTGCGCTCGCGGTCGTGGAAGATCGTGTCCGAAGGCGAATGGCCGGGGCGGTGGCTGATCTCCAGCGACCGGTCACGCAGGTCGAGCGTCGTGCCCGGGGTCAACGGATGCGTCACCGTCGCCGAGGCACCCCACCCGCGGAAGACGTACGAGACGGCCCGCAGCGCGTAGCGCAGGTCCTCCGGGATGCCGTGGCGCGCCATCAGGTGCTCGGCGTACGCGTCCTCGGCCTCCATGGCCGCCGAGTAGTCGGCCGCCCACGGCACGAGCGCGTCGAGCGCCGCGACCTCGGCGCCCGAGCGGCGCTGGAGGATGTTCGTCAGCCCCAGGTGGTCGAGGTGCTGGTGGGTGATGACCAGCAGCTCGAGGTCCTCGACCTTGTGCCCGCGCTCAGCGAGCAGCTGCTCGAGCTCGTCGAGCGCCTTGCCCGAGTTCGGGCCCGCGTCGACGAGCGTCAGCGGGTCGTCCTCGATGAGGTACGTGTTGATGCGGCCGACCGCGAACGGCGTGGGCAGCGCCAGGCGGTGGATGCCCGCCTCGGCCGCCCGCGCGAGAAGGACGTCGGGGTCGGGTGGGTGGGTCATTGGATTCTCACGCGCGGATGAGGCCCAGCACCTCGTCGCGGCGGCGCTCCATGTCCTCCTGCGACACGAGCGACTCGAGCGTCAGCCGCAGCAGCGGCTCGGTGTTCGACTTGCGCACGTTGAAGTGCCAGTCGTCGTAGTCCACCGACACGCCGTCGACGTGGGTGATGGTCCCGTCCGCGTACGTCGCCTCGATCTCGGCGATCTTCGCGTCGGCGTCCGTGACCTCGCTGTTGATCTCGCCGCTGATGAAGTACTTGGAGCGCAGCGGCTCGAGCAGCTCCGAGAGCTTCTTGCCCTCGACCGACAGCAGCTCGAGGATGAGCAGCGCCGGGATCGTGCCGCTGTCCGCGCAGTAGAAGTCGCGGAAGTAGTAGTGCCCGGAGACCTCGCCGCCGAACAGCGACCCCTCCTTCTGCATGCGCGTCTTGAAGAACGCGTGGCCGACCCGGTTGATCTCGGCCTTGCCGCCGGCCGCCTCGACGATGTCCGCGACGGCCCGGCTGGCACGCGCGTCGTACAGGATGGTGGCGCCGGGTTTGCGCTTGAGCAGCGACTGCGCGAGCAGCGCGGTGAGGAAGTCGCCGTCCACGAACGCGCCGGTGTCGTCGATGAAGAAGCAGCGGTCGGCGTCGCCGTCCCACGCGATGCCCAGCTCCGCGCCCTCCTCGACGACCTTGTCCATGATGAACTGGCGGTTCTCGGGCAGCAGCGGGTTGGGCTCGTGGTCGGGGAACGTCCCGTCCGGCGTCCAGTAGTGGGCGCTGATGTCGAGCTTCAGGCGCTCGAGCAGCGGGCCGACCATCGGGCCGGCCTGGCCGTTGCCGCCGTCGACGACGATCTTCATCCCGGCCTTGACGTTGGCCGGGTCGATGAACGTCATGGCCGCCTCACGGAACTCGTCCGCGATGTCGACCTCCTCGAACGACCCACCGCCCACCGGCTCGCCCAGTTCACCCTGCGCGATCCGGCGGACCTCCTGGATGCCCGAGTCGCCGCTCAGCGCGATCGCGCCCTGCTTGACGAGCTTCGCGCCCGTGTACTTCGCGGGGTTGTGCGATGCGGTGCACATCAGGCCACCGTCGAGCTTGCGCGAGCCGACGAGGAAATAGAGCATCTCGGTGCCGACCTGGCCGGCGTCGAGCACGGTCGCGCCCTCGGCCATCATGCCCTCGCGGTACCGCGCGGCGAGCTCGGGCGCCGACAGGCGCATGTCGCGCCCGAGGCCGACCCGGATCTCGGTCGTCGGCTTGCCGGCGAGGTCCGCGAGCACGCGGGCGAAGGCGCGGCCGATGCGCTCGGCGATGTCGCCATCGATCTGGTCCGGGTAGACGCCCCGGACGTCGTAGGCCTTGAAGATCTCAGCAGGGACAGAAGTCATCGCGCGGGATGGTATGTGAGCCGCCCGCAACGCGGATCGCGGCCGTGGCGCGGCGGCGCTGCGATGATCCGCGCCACATGGCGCGCACCGTCTTCCTCACCGGGGCCTACGGGGCCGTCGGGGCCTGGGTCGCCCGAGCGTGCCTGGACCGTGGCGACCACGTCATCGTGCTGCGCCGCGACGAGGTGCCCGGCAGCCCGCTCGTCCTCGACGGCACGCAGGACCGGTGCACCGTCGTGCACGGCGACATGCTCGCGGCCGGCCTGCTCGAGCGGGTCCTGGCCGAGCACGCCGTCGACACGGTGTTTCACCTCGCCGCGCACTCCGTGGTCGGCACGGCACAGCGTTCGCCGCTCTCGACGTTCGAGACGAACGTGCGCGGCACGTGGGTCGTCATGGAGGCGTGCAGGCTCGTGGAGGTCCCGACGGTCGTGGTCGCCTCGTCGATCATGGCCTACGGCGATCGGGGGGACCGTCCTTACAGCGAGGACCATGCCCTGCACGGCCGCCGGGTCTACGACGTCTCGAAGGCCGCCGCTGACGCGATCGCGCGCTCCTACTGGGACGGATACGGCGTGCGGGTCGCGGCCGCCCGGCTGGCCAATGTCTACGGCGGAGGTGACCTGAACCGGTCGCGCCTCGTGCCGGACGTCGTGGCCGCGGTGCTCGCCGGTGACGCGCCCGTCATCCGCTCGGACGGCACGCCGCAGCGCGACTTCCTCTACGTCGAGGACGCCGCGGCGGCGTATCTCGCGATCGCCGGCGCCCTGGAGCGCGACGACGATGTCGCCTGCGGCGCCGCCTTCAACGCCGGCGGCGAACCGCATGCGGTCAGCGAGATCGTCGACACCATCCTGCGACTCGCCGGCAGCGACCTGCGTCCGGAGATCCTCGGCACGCCGCTGCCCGACGGCACGAGCGACCGGCTGTCGCTGGACTCCTCACGCCTGCGTGAGCTCACCGGCTGGGAGCCGCGGGTCGGCCTGGAGGAGGGGCTGCGCCGCACGCTCGCGTGGTACCGGGCGCACCCGTCCGCCCTCGATGTCTCCTACACTCGGGCGCATGGCAGGTCACTCCAAATGGGCCGGGATCAAGCACAAGAAGGCGATCGTCGACGCCCGCCGCGGCAAGCTGTTCACGAAGCTCGCCCGGGCGATCACGGTCGCCGCGAAGGAGGGCGGCGGCGACCCTGACGGGAACCCGTCGCTGGGTCTGGCGATCCAGAAGGCCAAGGACGCCTCGATGCCCAAGGACAACATCGAGCGCGCCATCGCGAAGGGCACGGGCGAGGGTGGCGACGCCGACGCGCTCGAGGCGGTCCTGTACGAGGGGTACGGCGCCGGCGGCGTCGCAGTCCTGGTCGAGGCGGTCACCGACAACCGCAACCGCACCAGCGCCGACATCCGCCACGCGTTCTCCAAGCACGGCGGCAGCCTCGGTGAGCCCGGCTCCGTGGCGTATCTCTTCGACAAGCGCGGCCTGATCGTCGTCGACGCCGAGCAGTACTCCGAGGACGACCTCATGCCCGCCATTGAGGCCGGCGCCGAGGATGTCTCGATCGACGAGAACGTCTTCGAGGTCATCACCGAGCCGTCCGACCTCACCGCGGTCCGCGCCGCGCTCACGGAGGCCGGGGTCGAGATCCAGTCGGCCGAGGTCGCCTGGTTACCGAAGTCCCGTGTGCCGCTCGACGAGGACGGCGCGACGAAGGTGCTCAAGCTCGTGGACACCCTCGAGGACAACGACGACGTCGACGCGGTCCACGCGAACTTCGACGTCGACGCCGCGGTCCTCGAGCGGGTCATGAAC